>DATABU010000351.1:0-2207 GCA_036259415.1 Longimicrobiaceae bacterium | reverse complement strand
TGCGGCACGAGCACGCCTCCCTGGCGCTGGCGCAGCGCTGCAGCGGCGTGGCGGCACCCGCGCCGCTGTTCAGCTCGCTGCTGAACTATCGCTACAGCGGCAGGACGGGGCGTTCGCAGGAGGCGGGGCAGCCGAGGGAGGGAGGGAGGAGCATCCGCGCAGAGGAGCGGACGAACTACCCCGTGGCGCTCTCGGTGGACGACCTGGGGGAGGAGTTCTCGCTGGCGGCGCAGGTGGCGGCCCCGGCGGAGGCGGAGCGGGTCTGCCGGATGATGCACACGGCGCTGGAGCGGCTGGTCGAGGCGCTGGAGGTCTCTCCCGGGCGGGCGATAGGGAGCATCGACGTGCTGCCGGAGGCCGAGCGCCGGCAGGTCGTGGAGGAGTGGAGCCGCACGGAGGCGGAGTACCCCGCGGGTTCCCCCATCCACCGGCTCTTCGAGGAACAGGCGGTGCGCACGCCGGACGCGGACGCGGTCAGCTCCGCAGGTGAGGCGCTCACCTACGCCGCGCTGGACCGCGCCGCCAACCGGCTGGCGAACCACCTGCGGCGCCGGGGGGTCCGCCCGGAGACCCGCGTCGGCATCTGCCTGGAGCGCGGCACGGAGCTGGTCGTCGCCATCCTGGCCGTGCTCAAGGCCGGCGGCGCCTACGTGCCGCTGGACCCCGCCTACCCCGCCGAGCGGCTGACCTACATGCTCGCCGACTCGGGCGCCCCGCTCCTGCTCACCCGCCTGCCGCTGCCGGAGGGGCTCCCGCCCCACGCGGCCGAGGTCGTCTGCCTCGACGCCGACCGCGAGCGCATCGAGGCCGAGAGCGCGCAGGCGCCCGCCGCCGGCGTGCTGCCCGAGAACCTGGCGTACGTCATCTACACCTCCGGCTCTACCGGCGCCCCAAAGGGAGTGCTGGTGCCGCACCGGGGGCTCGCCAACGCGGCCCGGGGGCACGCGCGCGACCTCGGTGTGGGGGCCGGGGACCGGGTGCTCCAGTTCGCCTCGCCCAGCTTCGACGCCTCGGTGGCCGAGATGGTGATGGCGCTGGCCGCCGGCGCCACGCTGGTGCTGGGGACGCGCGAGACCCTGGCCCCGGGACCCGACCTCCTCCGCCTCCTCCACGACGAGGAGGTCACCGTGGTCACCCTGCCGCCCTCCGCGCTCGCCGTGCTGCCGCCGGCGGAGCTGCCCGCCTTGCGCACGCTGATGACCGCGGGCGAGGCGTGCCCGGCCGAGCTGGTGGAGCGCTGGGCCCCGGAGCGCCGCTTCTTCAACCTGTACGGGCCCACCGAGGCCACCATCTGGTCCACCACCGCGGCGTGCGCTCCGGGCGGCGGCCGGCCTCCCCTCGGGCGCCCGGTGGCCAACACCAGCGCGTACGTGCTGGACGCGCGCGGAGAGCCGGTGCCCGTCGGCGTCCCGGGCGAGCTGTACGTGGGCGGCGCCGGCGTGTCCCGCGGCTACGCCGGCAGGCCGGAGCTGACGGCGGAGCGCTTCGTCCCGGACCCGTTCGGCGCGGCGGGACGGCGGCTGTACCGCACGGGCGACCGGGTGCGGTGGTCGGACCGGGGCGAGCTGGAGTTCCTGGGGCGGGTGGACGCGCAGGTCAAGGTGCGCGGTTTCCGCATCGAGCCGGGCGAGATCGAGGGTGCGCTGCGGCGGAGCGAGGGAGTCGCCGACTGTGTGGTCGTGGCCCGCGAGGACGAGCCCGGCGAGCAGCGGCTGGTGGCGTACGTCGTCGGGGAGGCGGACGTGGACGCGCTGCGCGAGCACCTTCGGCGGGCGCTGCCGGAGTACATGGTGCCGAGCGCGTTCGTGGTGCTGGAGCAGCTTCCGCTGACTCCGAACGGGAAGCTGGACCGCGAGGCGCTGCCGGTCCCGGAGCACGCGGCCGGCGCGGACCGGTACGTGGCGCCCCGGACGCCGACCGAGGAGGTTCTGGCGGAGGTCTGGTCGGAGACGCTGCGCCTGGATCGGGTGGGAGTGACGGAGAGCTTCTTCGAGCTGGGCGGGCACTCGCTGCTGGCCACGCGCGTGATCTCGCGGGTGCGGCAGGTGTTCGGGGTGGAGGTGCCTCTGCGGGCGCTCTTCGAGGGACCCACGGTGGCGGAGCTGGCCGGGCGCGTGGAGGAGATCCGGCGCGCCGGGGCGCCCGCGCTGCCGCCCGTGGTGCCGACCGGGCGCACGGGGCCGCTGCCGCTGTCCTTCGCGCAGGAG
>DATABU010000350.1:0-1704 GCA_036259415.1 Longimicrobiaceae bacterium | reverse complement strand
CTCCCCGGGCGACGCCGGGAGAACCAGACCATGATCGACAGAACGCGCGCCTGGCTCCGCTCCATCCTGCTGCGCCGCCGGCTCGAGCGGGAGATGCAGGAGGAGATGGCGGAGCACCTCGAGCGCGCCACCGAGCGGCTCGTGGCGCGCGGCCTCTCCGCCGCGGAGGCCCGGCGCGAGGCGCTCCGCGAGTTCGGCAACCTCGCCCGGCTCCAGGAGGAGGCGCGCTACGCCCGGGGGACGGAGTGGCTGGACGCGCTGGTGGCCGACGCCCGCTTCGCGCTCCGCCACTTCGCGCGCAAGCCGGGGACGACGCTCGTCATGCTCGTGGTGCTGGCGGTGGGGATGAGCATCAGCACCCTTCTCTTCGCCTACGTGCACTCGTACGCCACCCAGCCGCCCCCGGGGGTGCCCCGCGCGGACGGCCTGGTCCGCATCCGCGGGAGCCAGGACGACGGCGCGGCGGGGCGGGCGGTCCGCGGCTTCTCGGAGGAGGAACTCCTCGCGTACCGGAAGCTGGCCGGCCCCTTCGCGTCCACGGCCGGGTGGACGGACGCGAGGGTGGCGCTGGACGCGGGCAGCGAGGTCGACCGCCGCGGGCTGGACGCGAAGGTGACCTTCGTGACGGAGGACTACTTCCCCGTCCTGGGCGTCCGCCCCGTGCTGGGGCCGGGCCTCCGGGCGTTCGACGCCGCCGACCCCGCGTCCGTCCCGGTCGCGGTGATCGGGTACTCCGCGTGGGAGCGGCTCTTCGGCCGCGACCCGGGGGTGATCGGCTCCACCGTGGCCGTGAACGGCGTCTCCGTCACCGTCGTGGGGGTGGCGCCGGCGCGGTTCGTCGGCGTGGGGGCGCCCGCCGCGTTCCAGCTGTGGATGCCGCTGGCGGCCCGGAGCCTGATGGTCCCGGGACCCGCGGACGACTTCCGGGCGGCCGCGCGCCTCCGCCCGGGCGTCTCCCCGCGCGAGGCGGGGGCGGCCGCGCGGGTGGTCGCCGCCCGGATGGCCGCGTCGGAGGCGGGAATCCGCGCGCGCGACCCCGTCACCGGCCTGGAGGTCCGCGTCCGTGCCCCCTCCACCGAGGTGGTCCCGCTCCTCTCCGCGAACGGCGACCCCATGTTCGACCGCGACGTGCGGCTGATGTCCGCCGCGGTCGGCTTCCTGGCGCTCCTGGTGCTGCTGATCACCTGCACCAACGTGAGCGCCCTCCTCACGGGGCTGGCGGCGGCGCGGCGGCACGAGATCGCCGTGCGCCTGTCGCTGGGCGCCTCGCGGGCCCGGGTCGTCCGACAGCTGCTCACCGAGAGCGCGCTCCTGGCCTCGGCGGCGGGGGCGGCGGCGCTGGGGATCGTGGCCCTGGCGCTGGGGACCGTCAACCGGTTCCCCGACCTCCCCATGCGGCTGGAGGTCACCTGGCCGGCGACGCTCTTCACCTTCGGCGTGGCGCTGGCCGTGGGGGTCCTCTTCGGGCTCTCGCCCGCGCTCCACGCCACCCGCCTGGCGCTGGCGGGGGCGCTGCGCGACTCGTCGGCGGCCATCGCCGCGGCGCGCGCCGGGCTGCAGCGGGGGCTGGTGGTGGCGCAGATCGCCTTCACCCAGCCGCTGGTCGTCCTTCTGGCCGCGGTGCTCCTGCTGGTGCTGGGCAGCTATCAGCCGCAGCGGCAGAGCGAGCTCGCTGATCAGCTGCTCAGGCTGTCCCTCCGACCC
>DATABU010000349.1:0-3160 GCA_036259415.1 Longimicrobiaceae bacterium | reverse complement strand
CGGACTCGCCGCTCTCTTCGCGGCGTCGGCGGCGGCGTTCACCGTGCTGAAGTTCGCGGGTGCGGGCTATCTGGCCTACCTGGCCTGGCAGGCGTTTCGTGCACCGGTCGGGATGCAGGCGGAAGGGGAGCGCACCGCGGCCTCGGCGGGGCAGCTCTACCTGCGCGGCATCGTGATGAACCTGACGAACCCGAAGGTGGTGCTGTTCTTCCTGGCGTTCCTGCCGCAGTTTGTCCGTCCTGAAGCAGGTCGCGTCGGCGTTCAGTTGGCCTGGTTCGGGCTGCTCTTCATCGTCGCCACGATGCTGGCCTTCAGTGCGCTTGCCTTCCTGGCAGGCTACTTCGGGGAGAAGCTCCGGCGCTCTGAGCGTGCCCAGCGGTACCTGAACCGCGCGGCTGCCTACGTGTTTGGTGGTCTCGCGCTGAAGCTGGTGACTTCCACGCGCTGAGCCCGCGCAGCGGGCGAGTTCGCACCGACGGAGGAGCCTCCCCCCGTCGACCTCACGCGATACAATCGGATTCGGTATTACAGCCGCAGCAGCAGAGCCGCGAGGGTGAGCATCCCCAAGTAATGCGCAACCCGCTTCTCGTAACGAGTCGCCACGCGGCGGGCTCTGCTTTCCGGTCACCAAGACCCGAACACGCGCAAGCTGGTCTGCCAGGACCGGCAGCGGGAAGGAACGAGCCGGATTCCGGGAGCAAGCAAGGAGCTGAGTGAGCCGCCTCCCAGCGCCCGAACACTTCCCGAAAGAGCAGCCTACCTTTAGCCACACCTTTAACCAGCGGCCCGGCACCCGGTTGAAGGTCGTGGAATGAAAAAGCCGGAAGCCCTCGTGCGAGAAGAGCTTCCGGCGCATTGCCCCCGGAGGATTCGAACCTCCACTAACGGTTCCAAAGACCGCTGTGCTGCCATTACACCAGGGGGCAGCCGCCGGCCCGAAAGCACCGGCACGGCCGAAAAATCTAGCCTTCCGCTCCGGGAGGGTCAACCCGAACCGGCGGCTGGGAGTCCAGCGTCGTCGCACTCCAGGTCGCCAGCCCGAGCGGCTCCAGAAACCGCTCCGCCTCCTCGCGCTCGTCCGTGGAGGGGAAGACGCCGAAGAGCGAGGCGCCGCTCCCCGCCAGCAGGCAGACCAGCGCCCCCGCCCGCTCCATCGCCCGCTTCGCCTCCGCGAGCACCGGCACCCGATCGAGCGCCGGCGCCTCGAAGTCGTTCGCGGCCAGCGCCGACACCCCCGGCCACCCCTCCAGCAGCTCCAGCCCGAAGGCGAACGCCTCCGGCGCGCTCCGCTCGCCGCGCAGCTCCACGATGCGCCGGAACGCCTCGCCCGTGGGCATGGGCACGCCGGGGTGCGCCACCAGCACCGGCCGCGGGGGGAGGGCGGGGAGGGCCAGCAGCCGCTCCCCCCGGCTCCACCCCAGCGCCAGCGTCGAGCCGCAGAGAAAGAACGGGACGTCGCTCCCCAGCTCGATCGCCATCTGCAGCAGCTCCGCGCGCCCGAACGGCTCCCCGTGCAGCGCGTTCAGCGCGCGCAGCGTGGCCGCGGCGTCCGAGCTTCCCCCGCCGAGCCCCGCCGCGGAGGGGATCCGCTTCGTCAGCGCCAGCTCCAGCGCCGGCTCCGTCCCCAGTTCCGCGTGGAAGCGCTCGGCCGCGCGGACGGCCAGGTTCCGCTCCGGCGGCCCCGTATCCACGCCACCGGTGACCCGCAGCCGGATCCCGGGCCCGCCGGGGCGCGCCTCCACCGTGTCCGCCAGCGACACCGCGCAGAAGACCGACTCCAGGCCGTGGTAGCCGGACGCCTCCCGGGCCAGCACCCGGAGCCGCAGGTTGACCTTGGCCGGGGCGTCCACCCGCACGGTCATCGCCGCGGCGCCGGGGCGCTGGAGACCTCGTCCCGCTCCACGATCTCCTCCACCGTCTCCTCGCTGGCCTCCACCTCCTTCCAGCGCAGGTTCAGCCGCCACACGTACCACAGCCCGATCAGGGTGACCGGGATGAAGCCGCCGATGTGGAAGCCGATGGCGAAGGAGATCGCCTGGCCGTCGGGGACGCCCCACAGGGCCAGCCCCACCTTGGCCCCCGCCTCCCACGGGCCGAAGAAGCCGGGGGACGAGGGGATGGAGACCGCGAGCGAGATCAGCGACTGGAGGAAGACCGCGCCGGAGAAGGGGACCTGGTCGATCCCGAAGGCGCGGAAGGCCAGGAAGAACGAGAGCGCCAGGAAGAGCCACTGCCCCAGCGCCCAGAACAGCGAGAGCACCAGCAGCTTCGGGTCGCGCAGCACGCCCAGCCCGCCGAGGAAGGAGTGGAGCGCATCCACCAGAGGCCGCCGCAGGCTCTGCGGGAGCACCCACCCCGCCACGCGCTCCGCCACGGCCACCGAGCGCTCCGGCATCGTCGCCAGGAGGAAGAGCAGCAGCCCGAAGACGCCCGTCGCCAGGGCCAGCACGCGCGCCGCCGCCCGCGGGTCCACCCCGGCGACGTCCCCGGCGGGGAACGACGACACCGCCATGGAGGCGAAGAGGAGGCCGACGATCACCAGCCCGTCGAGCACCCGCTCCACCACGATGGAGGCGAGCGCCGCGGTGATCGGCACCCCGCCCAGCCGCCCCAGCGCGAACGCCCGCGCGAACTCCCCCACCCGCGCGGGGAGGAGGTTGTTGGCGGCGAAGCCCACCGAGGTGGCCGCGTAGCGCGGGCGGAACGGCACCCCCGGCGCCGCGGGGCGGAGGAGCACCTCCCAGCGCAGCGCGCGTATCGCCAATCCCGAGGTCGCCACCGCCACGGAGAGGAGGAAGAGCACGGGATCCGCGCTCCGGATCTCGTGCGCCACCTCCGCAAAAGAAACATCGCGGAGAGCCCACCAGAGGAGGACCAGGCTCACCGCGATCCCGAGGACCGCCTTCGCGTTGAACTTCATTCGTCAGGGAGCCGGCGTGCCTTCCATTCCGAGTGCGACGAGGTCGAAGAGCTCGTCCAGCCGGGCGCGCAGCGCCGCGCCGTCGTCCGTCGCGGCCAGGCGCTCGACCTCCGGGCGGAGCCGCAGCGCCTCGCGGAGCGCCGCCTCGCCGCGGAACAGGAGCGACTCCACCGGGACGACCCCCTCCTCCACCTGCGCCGGTTCGGCGGGGGCTTCCGGCGCGGGGGCGGGTTCCGCGAC
>DATABU010000348.1:0-6331 GCA_036259415.1 Longimicrobiaceae bacterium | reverse complement strand
CACATCTCACCGGAGGACGACATGTTCATCGGCCACTTCGCCGTCGCGCTCGCCGCGAAGCGCGCGGCCCCGCGCACCTCTCTGGGCGTGCTCTTCGCCGCCTGCCAGCTCCCCGACCTGGTCTGGCCCGTGCTCCTCCTGCTGGGCTGGGAGCGGGTGCGCATCGCGCCCGGGGCGACGGCGTTCAACCCGCTGGAGTTCACGCACTACCCCATCACGCACAGCCTGCTGGCGACGCTGGGGTGGAGCGTGCTCGCCGGAGGCGCCTACGCGCTGTGGCGGCGCGACCGCGCCGGGGCCGCCGCGGTGGGAGGGCTCGTCCTCAGCCACTGGCTGCTGGACTGGGTGACGCACGCGCCCGACCTGCCGCTCTACCCCGGCGGCGCGGAGGTCGGGCTGGGGCTGTGGGGCTCGGTGGCGGGGACGCTGCTGGTGGAAGGAGCGCTCTTCGTGGCGGGACTGGGCGTCTACCTGGCGGCGGCGCGGCCGCGCGGACCCGCGGGGTGGGTCGCGCTCGGCTCGCTGGTGGCGCTGCTGCTCGCCGTCTACCTGGGCGGCGTGGGCGGCCCGCCGCCGCCGGACGTGCGCTCGCTGGCCTGGTTCGCCCTGGCCGGCTGGGTCGTCCCCTTCTGGGCCGCGCTGGCCGACCGGGGGCGCGGCGCTCCCCGCGGGTCGCCGCTCCCGGAGGCGGCGCCGGCGGGAGCCGTTCAGCTCACCGGGAGCCAGTAGGTGGCCTTGACCACGAAGCGGTTGTCGCCGCGGGTGGAGAAGGCGTCGAACAGGTCGCCGGGCAGCACCGGCGACCCCTCCGTCGCGTCGTCCGAGCGGTCCTGCTGCCACACCAGGAACAGGGTGGAGCCCGGGCGCCACTCCCAGCGCAGCACGGCGTTGCTCCGCAGCGAGCGCACGTTGAAGTCGCGGAAGGGGACGGTGAGCTCCGTCCCTCCGTCGCGCACGGTGTAGGGGCCGGCCGGCTCCGCCTGGGAGATGGTGGTCCCGCCGGTGCCGTAGCGGCGCAGCGCGTAGCTCCCGGCCTCCGGCAGCTCCCCGAAGCCGTGATAGCGCCCGCTGGCGGCGAACGGCTCGGCATACACCTCCAGCGTCAGGTCCGGGGTGAAGGTGTAGTTGAGCCGCACCTGCGTCAGGAAGGTGCGCTGCTCCAGCCGGGCGAAGACGTACCGCCGTCCGAAGGTGGCCGTGGCCGCCGGGTCGTCCACGGCGGAGACGTACTGCCGCGGGTACGAGAAGCGCACGTAGTTGGGGTTGACGGAAAGCTGCCAGCGCGGGCCGGGGCGGACGGAGACGCCGCCGGAGAGGCGGTAGGTGGGGTCGCCCTCCGCGTTCTGCCCGTAGTAGATGCGCCCGTTCCAGCGGGTCCGCGCGCCGAAGGAGTTGGCGAGCTGCCCGATCACCGCCCACTGCGAGTGCGAGAACCGCCCCATCAGCGGGCCGCCGCGGGTGAGGTCGTCGCTCAGCGCGCGGGGCTGGTACAGGGCGGTGAAGTACCCCTCCCAGAAGTTGCGGAAGGTGCCCTCGGCGTCGAAGATCAGGTCGGCGCCCGTGCGGGTGCCGCCGTAGTTCCACGCCGCCGAAGGGGTCACGGCCACGGCGTAGCGGCGCAGGAGCGGACCGGGGCGCGTCTCCCGGTAGCGCAGCTCGCCGTACGCCACGACGTCGTCCGCGGTGGACATGCTCCCCAGGTCGTTCAGCTCGAAGCCGGGGGACTCCACGTGCCCGCCCGCGTTCCAGAGCCAGTGGCTCCCGCTGTTGCGGGCGAACTCCAGTCCGGCGGTGTAGCCGGAGAGCGAGGTGCGCGACGGGTCCTCGTCCACGTGGTCGGCGTCCGGGCGCTGGAAGTAGCGCGCGCTGGAGCGCTGCAGCAGGAGCATCGCGGCCGTGTCGCCCTCCACGCGGCTGAAGCCGGCGTGTCCCGACACGGTGTACTCGCCGCGCCGGAAGCGCAGGTTCCAGTCGGCGCCGCCGGCGAGCGCCTGCCGCGCCAGCAGACCCTCCAGCCCCCCCCCGCCCTCCAGGTCGCGCCGCACCCCGGTGAGGATCATCCCCGCGGTGGAGGCATCCGCCCCGAACTCCTGCTGCATCCGCACAACCCCGTAGCCGGTGCGGGGCGCCACGCGCACGCGCTCGAACTCCCCGGTCTGCGGGTCGAAGGTGCGGGCGTCCTCCCGGTCGGTCAGCGCCGCCAGCGCCCCCAGCGAGGTCCCCGAGGCCAGCCGGCCGGTGACCTTGGCCGCCCCCAGGATGGTGCTGGTGGACGGGAGGTCGGCGTAGTGGCCGTCGGCGAGCAGGTCGCTCCGCGGCGCCGCGCCGATCCGCCGCGAGTAGAACCAGCCGGGGCCGCTCCCCTGGAGGAGCTGGCTCCCCTCGATGAAGAAGGGGCGCTTCTCGGAGAAGAAGGTCTCGAAGGCGGAGAGGTTGACGTCCGCCGGGTCGGCCTCCACCTGGCCGAAGTCGGGGTTCACCGTCCCTTCCAGCGTCAGGTTGGGACCGAGCCCCATCTTCACGTCGCCGCCGACGCGGGTGGCGAAGGTGCTCCCGTCGTCGAAGGGGTTCCCCGCGCCCGGCTCCGCCGTGAGGGTCGCGCCGCCGGCGACGTAGGGAAGCACCTCCAGCCGGCGCGTGGGGCGGATCCCCTCGATCCCCACCAGCTCGCCCATGCGGGACGACCACCCCCGCTCCTTGCTGGGCACCGGGATCCAGAACACGTCCTCCTGGGTGGCCGGGTTCCAGCGGTCCACGTTGAGCCCCCAGACCTGCCGGGGGAGCTCGTTGAAGCGGAGCTGCGAGAATGGGATGCGCATCTCCGCCGTCCACCCGAGCGAGTCGCGCTGCGCCTTCGCTTCCCACACCGGGTCGAACGAGGCGTCGGTCTGGTACTCGTCGTCGGCGGGGTGGTACCAGTCCAGCCGCGTCCCCGACGCGGTGACGCCGAAGGAGTAGGCGGTGCGGCGGTCGCGGTAGGTGTCCAGCGAGATCCACAGGTGCTCGGCCTGGGCGCCGTTGTCGCGCCGGCCCACCGGGGCCTGGATGCGGGACGGGTCGCGGGAGTACATGCGCGCCCCGACCCACAGCGCGTCGCCGTCGTACAGGAAGCGGACCTCGGTGCTGTCGGTGGGGGCGGCGCCCTCGTCCGGCTGCTTCTGGAGGAAGTCGGCGATCGGCTGCGCCGCCTGCCAGGCGGGGTCGTCCAGCCGCCCGTCCAGCACCGGGACCTCCCCGGTGATCCGTACGGCGCCGGCCTGCTTGCGCGCGGGGGGCGGCGGGTCCGACGGCGTGGGGCCCTGGGCCGACGCCCCGGCCGCGGCGCCGGCGGCGAGCAGGGCGAAGAGGGCGAGGAGGGCGGCGGCGCCGGTGCGGCTCTGGGACATGGCGGGACGGAGAGGGTGAGTGGGGTGGAAATCGGCGTACGGCTACCGGACGGGCGGCTCCGGCGCGGGGGGCGCCGCCGGTGTCGGCGGCGCGGGCTCGACCGGCGGCGTGCGCGGCGTGCGCCTGACCTGCGGCGCCGCGGGGGCGCGGGGTGCAGCCGGGGTCGCGGGACGCGCCGAGGCGGCGGGCCTCGCCGGCCGCGCCGGTCTCGCCGGCGGCGCCGGGGGAGCCGGGGGCTCGATGGCCTGGAGGTACTCGGCCAGCGCTCCGGCCATCCAGCGGCGGGCGTTCTCGTCCCACTCGCGCGTCCGGCCGTTCACCGTGAAGGTGCGGCGCACCCCGCCGCCCGCCGCGGAGAGGACCTCCGCACTGCGGCGGTCACCGCGGTCGTACAGCTCGATGGAGAAGCGGCCGCCCGGCTCCAGGCGCACCACGTCGGCGCCGTCGATCTCCACCTCTCCCGTGGACTCCACGCGGCCGCCGCAGCCGCGCTGGTTGTGCCACTCGGTCTCCCGGCGGCCGTCGCTCACCTCGTCGTGGCGGGACGAGCCGCTCCCGGTGGGGCAGCGCGGCGCCTCCTGCGGGACCACGACCACCTCGCGCGCCAGGGGAGCGAAGGATGGCTGCACCACCACCGTCTCGGGAGCGGTCGCGATGAGCTCCGCGAGCGCCGGCTCCGGCGCGGCCGTGGCGGCGGGCGCCGCCCACGCGGGGGTGAGGGCGGACAGCACCGCCACCGCACCCGCGGCGCACAGCAGCGCCGGCAGCGCGAAGCCGTGCGGGACGGGGCCGCGACGCCGGTCGTCGGCGAGCACGGCCAGCAGCCGCCCGCGGACCTGCGCGGGGCGGGCCATGGCGACCGAGGCGGCCTGCGCCGCGCGGCCGGCCTGGAGGGTGCGTGCCACCTCCAGCAGGTGCCCCGCGTACTCGGAAGGGCGCGAGCCGGCGCGGAGCACCTGGTCGTCGCAGGCGTGCTCGCCCTCCTCGCGCAGACGGTGCGCGGCGATCCACACCAGCGGGTTGAACCAGTACAGCGCGCACGCCGTTTCCGCAATCATCTGCGTCGCCCAGTCGCCGCGGCGGACGTGCGCCAACTCGTGCAGCAGCACGGCGCGGGCCCGCTCCTCCGGCCACGCGTCGGCGGACGCCGGCAGCAGGATGCGTGGGCGCAGCACGCCCCAGGTGGCCGGCATCGCGGCGGGACCGCCCCGGAGCAGCACCACCCGCCGCTCCACCCCGGTCCGGGCGCGCAGCTCGTCCAGCAGGTCCAGCAGCGGACCGTCCGTCACCCACTCCGCCCCGCGCTCCACCCGCCGCAGCCCCAGCACGCCGCGCGCGAGGAAGCCCAGCACCAGCAGCGCCCCCAGCGTCCACCCGCCGAGCAGGAGCACGCCCCAGCCGAACCCGAGTTCAGCGCGGTGCACCCCCGCGGGCCGGAGGACGTGCGCCAGGTCGCCGGGAGGCGGGACGATGGGCGCGAGCACCACGGGCGGCAGGGCGGGGGGCGCGCCGTCCACGGGGGGGAGGTCCAGGAGTGCGGCGTCCACCGCGGGAGCGAGCACGACGCGCTCCTCCGCGGAGGGCGTGGCGACGACGGTGTACACCTCCGGGTGGGGCGCGACCTCCACGGTGAACGGGACCTCCCAGAGGTGCGCGTCCAGCGGCGCCCATTCCAGGAGCGCGTGGCCGACGGCCGGGAGCGGAACCTCCACAGGGGGAAGGAGCCGCGGCAGCAGCGGCAGGGCGAGCAGCCCCGCGAACGCCAGCGCCCACACCAGGTGGCGCGCCGCGGCGGGGGCGCCGCGCAGCAGCAGCGTGGCCGCGCCCGCGGCGAGCAGGAGCACGGACCCGCGCAGCGCCGCCCGCAGCAGGGCGTCCAGCCACGCTCCATCCGCCAGCGCGGACGCCAGCCAGAGCAGCTCGATCATCAGCGGCCTCCCTTGCGTGCGTGTTCGATGAGCTCCGCCAGCTCGTCCAGCTCCCGGTCGGAGAGGCGGGTGGACTCCATGTCCAGCAGCGCCGCCGCGGCGCGCGCCGGCGACCCGCCGAAGAAGGTGCGCACCAGCCTCCGCATCGCCCCCTCCTGCGCCTCGTCGCGCGGGACGGTGGGGGAGTACAGGTAGCGCGGGCCGTCCTGGCGGTGGGTGAGGTGCCCCTTCTCCTGCAGCTTGCGCAGCATGGCCCGCACGGCGGAATAGCTGGGCGGGTCGGGGAGCTCGGCCAGGACCTCGGCCACCGTGGCTTCGCCGCGGCGGTAGACGACGTCCATGATCTGCCGCTCGCGGCGCGCGAGGTCGGAGGTCGGGGAGGCGCTGGACATGGCGGCCGGGGCAGGGGGTATGCTACTAAAACAGCATGGTGCTACCACAGTAGCACCCCGCGGGTCCGGCGTCAAGGATGATCCTCCGTTGCGCCCGGCCCCCGGCCTCGCGCACCCCGGCGCCGTCACCTTCCCGGAGGAGGATGCGATGCGCAGCCAGCGCCGGAAGATGCTCGCGGGCGAGCCGTACGACCCCCTGGACCCCGAGCTCGTGGCGGCGCGGGCGGGCGCGGGACCTCTGCCGGCCGCTCAACGCCATGCGCGAGGCGGAGCAGTAGGCAGCGGCGCGAGGAGTTCGGGAAGCCGGTGGAGATCGGCTCCGACGTGTGGGTCGGGGGCGGGGCGATCCTCCTCCCGGGGGTGCACGTCGGCTCGCGCGCGGTGATTTCGGCGCCGGGAGCGTGGTCACGCGCGACGTCCCCGAGGGCGTGTTCACGGAGGTTGACAGGCGGGGGGCGCCGCGCCAACGTTGTCGCGCCCGCCGGCGGCGCCCCTGCACGGGGCGCCGGACCTGGCCGGGAATCCTCACCCGACGCGCAGAGGTCCGCATGCGGATGCACTCCGGTCCCGTCGGTTCCAGTGAGGTGAACACCGATCAGGACCATCCGCATGCGGACCTCTGCG
>DATABU010000347.1:0-4435 GCA_036259415.1 Longimicrobiaceae bacterium | reverse complement strand
CCCGCGGGGGGCCGGCGCCTCGCCGTCGTGCCGGCGTGGTCGGACGGATCAGGCGCCGATACGGGCCACGTTCTCGGCCGCGGGGCCCTTCTCGCCCTGGACGAGGTCGAACTCGACCGTGTCGCCCTCGGCCAGGGACTTGAAGCCGCTCCCCTGGATGGCGGAGTAATGGACGAAGCAGTCCTTTTCTCCGTTCGCCGGCGTGATGAAGCCAAAGCCCTTGGCGTCGTTGAACCACTTCACCGTTCCGCTGATCCTCATACTACGACTCCTGTGTGGTGGTTTGATCGGGGTCCGGCAGCGCCGCACCGGCCGACGGTACTCGTGGGTAATCCGGACCAACCGCGCCCCCCACGCTGGGCGATCCTGCACGACTCGGCTCCGCCCGGGGCGGAGCCGGACTCAGCTGTCCTGGGACCGGCCTGCAAGGGTAGGGAAACGGACCCGGCGCGAGCCGGCCGGAAGCCCGGGCGGGCCGGCGGCGCACGCGCGCAGCCGGAGCCAGCCGAACCTTCTCCCCGATATCGACGGCGATCACACGGAAGTCTCCGAAAGGACGGACCGAAGCGGGACCTGATGGACGCGCGCCGGGGCCGGCGGGAGCCGGGGGAGCGGCGGCGATGATGGGGAACACCGGGCAACGGCGCGCAAGGTACTTTCCGCCTACGGTTGTGTCAAGAATTTCGTGATTGGGGCTCCCCCTCCGTCCCCGTGCGGAGGTCACGGAGTCCTGCCCGGCCGCTCGGCGGTCCGCGCGACCTGCTCCAGCCGCCGGGCGGCGTCCCCGGTCATGGCGCCGGTTGGGTTCCAGCGCTTCTGGAGCCAGGGGTGGACCACCGCGTATCCCAGGAACAGGAGCAGGTCGAAGGTGTGCTCCGTCCAGATGCGGAGCTGCGCCTCCAGCTCGGGGGTGCCGCTGATCCCCCACGAGACCAGCGCCGCGACGAGGAAGCTCGCCACGATGGCGGCGAGCCGTGCCCTGATTGCCTTCATCTCTCCCTCCAGTGGTGGGTGTGTGCGGCCCCCGGGACGCAGAAAGGCCCCGCGCCCGTATCTTTCGGGCAGGGGGCCTTTGTCGGCCGGTGTCGTGCGTGTCCTCCGTGGATGGGAAGCTATCCTGGAGGCTCCGATCTGTCAATAGTGTTGCCGTGCGCGACGTTGTATACAGCCGGTGGCCGGGTCATGGGCGGTCGTCGCTGCGCCGCCCGACGCGGAGCCAGAGCGCGCGCAGCTTGCGCAGGACGTTGTCGAGCTTGCCCTGGAGGTCGCGCAGCTCGTCCAGCGCCTGGCCGATGAGCCGCTGGTTGGTGGAGAGCTGCTCGAACAGCGCCTCGGCCCGGTGGCGCCACAGCGCCTCGTCCGGCTGCCCGGCGATGCGCCTGCGCTGCTCCGCGGCCCAGCGGGCGTAGTCGTACACCTCCTTGAGCTCGTCCTGCATCCGCTCGATGCGCGCGTGGTCGGCCGCGGCGATCTCCAGCAGCCTCTCCAGCCGCTTGCGGTCCTCGCGGGTGAAGGCGCCCTCCGCGGCGTCCGCCCCGCCCGTGCGGCCGAAGGGGATCCGGTCGACCACGCGCGCGAGGAGCTGCACCAGGCCGTAGGCCAGCAGGGCGATCCCCACGGTGCCCAGCGGGTCCGCCGGCTGCCCGGCCTGCCCCGGCGCCGGGAGGGTGGGGGCGGGGTCCACCGGGCTCCCGGGCTGCACGAGCGGGGCGGGGAGCTGCCCGGGGACGGGGGGCGGGCTCATCTCCGCCGGCCCGCGGCGGTGCCCCGGCGGGCCGGGGCGGGGTGGGCGCGATCCATGGGACCTCCTTTCGCGGTTGGGAGGCGGGGGCTCAGCGGGTGCCTTCCGCCTCCAGCAGGTGAGCCCCGACGTACAGGTCGTAGATGGTGCCGCACCCGCGTCGGTGGCACTGGTAGGTGCCGATGCGGGTGTCTCCGGCCGCCGGCGGCTCCAGCCCCAGGAGCAGCTCCTCGGTGACCCGGAGCGCGGGGCGCGAGCCGCATCGGGGGCAGCTGGTGGTCAGCCGCACCAGGCGCCCGCCCCGGCTGCGGGGGGCGGTGCTGGACGGGGCGGGCCGGAGCCCCGGGTCGGCAATCGGGGGAGTGGGAACGTCGTCCCGGCGCATGGTTCCTCGTGCGTTGAAAGTAAGTCGCGGTGGGCCGGGTGTGCGCACCCCGGCCCCAAAGGGGCTGTGCCGGGTGGCCGGGCGGCCCCGGAACCCGTGCGGGGGGCGCAGAAAGGCCCCCGGCGCCCGGGCGCTGTGCCGGGCTGGGGGCCTCTACCGGCCGGTGTCGTGAAGGCTGGGGGCGCGGACCCGAGCGGCTTGCGACCCGCGTCGCCCCGGGCTATCCTGCTTAACGTTGTTCGCAGGGCGGTTGTCCCGCGGTGAACGTCTCGCCACAATTTTAACCCATTGTGGTCGCCTGTCAAGGGTGTGTACGGGAAAGGAGCGGACGTGTGACGAACGTAGAGACCCGGCGCTCGGTGGGATTCCGTCTCCGCCGCGTGCGGGAGAGGCTCGGGTGGGACCGGACGGAGCTGGCGGACAAGCTGGGGGTGCACCCGGGCTCCATCGCCCGGTGGGAGACGGGCGGCTCCGTGCCGCACCGCTACCACCTGGAGCGCATTGCGGAGTGGGGGGACGTGGACCCGAACTGGATCGTGACGGGCGAGGAGCAGGGCGCCGGGGACGAGCCGGCCTCGACCCGCGGGGAGGAGGAGGACGCCGAGGAGCTCTTCGCCTCGTTCGACTCCATCGCGCGCTTCCTGGGAGGGATCGGGCCGGCGGGGCAGGAGAAGCTGCGCAAGCTGGACGCGCTGGAGGGACTGCGGCGGATGCTCACCGCGAAGGGGCTGCTCCCGGACTGGTGGTACGAGCTGCGCGACCGCATCGAGGGAGATGAGCTCTGACGACGACCGGGTGCTCGCGGCGGCGGCCCGGCTGGTGGACGACGCGCGCCGGCTGGTGCCGGACTACGCCGGCGCTTACGCGCCGCTGCGCACCGACCAGGTCTCGGCGCTCCTGGGCGGGGCCGGGTGCCACGTCGAGGTGTTCCCCTTCGTCTCGGACACAGTGGCCATGACGCTGCCGCGGTGCGCGGGCGCCTACCCGGTGCTGGTGAACCGCGCCGCGGAGCGGACGGACCGGTGGTTAGCCTTCCGCCACGAGGTCGCGCACGTGCTGGCGGGCGACGTGGAGGGCGCGGTGTTCCTCTCGGACGATGGCTGCATGGCGCTCCCGGAGCGGGTCGCGGACCTGTTCGCGCTGGCCGACCTGGTGCCGGGGTGGTGGATCGCCGACGTGCGCGCGGGGCGGACGCCCTGGCGCCGGGTGAGGGCGGAGGTCGCGCTGGCCGTGGCGGAGTACGCGGAGTGCTGGCCGCCGGAGCGGCTGGTGGACCGGGTGGGGCTGCGCGTGCGGCTCTTCCGCGAGCGGGGGGTGTAGGGCACGGGTCCCGCTCACGCGGACGCGATGGTGCGGAACGTGAAGGGCTCCCCGCCCCGGCGGAGAGCCCTTCACTCATGCCAGGAGGCGATCGGGATGCATGGTTCTGCAACGCTGCGGCGCTGGGCGCGGCGCCTCGCGCGGGCGCTCCCGCTGCTGGTGCTGGGCGCCTGCGCGGGCTCCATCGGCGTGGAGGAGGAGGAAGAGCTGGGCGACTCGTACGCCGCGGAGATCGGCGCGCAGACGCCGCTGATCCGCGACCCCGCCGCGGTGGCGGAGCTGAACCGGCTGGGGCGCGCGCTCGCGGCGCGGGCCGACTCCACGGGGCGCCGCTACGACTTCCACCTGGTGGACTCGCCCGAGGTCAACGCCTTCGCCATCCCCGGCGGACACGTCTACGTGAACCGGGGGCTGGTGGAGGCGGCGGACGAGCTCTCCGAGCTGGCGGGGGTGCTGGGGCACGAGATCGCCCACGTCACCGAGCGGCACGGGCTGGAGCAGATGGAGAAGCGCCAGGGGGCCGGCCTGCTGTTGACGCTGGTGTACACGCTCCTGGGCCGGGACCCGGGGCTGCTGGAGCAGGTGGCGATCGAGGGGGGTGGCGCCGCGGTCTTCGCGAAGTACGGGCGCGACGCCGAGCGCGAGGCCGACCGGGAGGCGATCCGGACGCTGGTGGCCGCCGGCTACCACCCGGAGGGGGTGGCGACCTTCTTCGAGGAGATGCTGCGGGCGCAGCGGCGCAGTCCGGGCGCGGTGGAGCAGTGGTTCTCCACGCACCCGACCAGCGCGGAGCGCGTCCGCGAGGCGCGCGCGATGATCGGGACGCTGGGCCCGCTGGACCGCGACGGCCTGGTGCGCGACACGCCGGAGTACCAGCGCTTCCGCGAGCGCGTGGTCGGCTTCGCCGCGGGGACATAGCGGTCGAGCCCGAGCACCCGGCCTTCGGGAGCTCGGGCCCGTCGTGCGCGCCCTGAGTTCGACCCTCCGCG
>DATABU010000346.1:0-3604 GCA_036259415.1 Longimicrobiaceae bacterium | reverse complement strand
GGCGGGGTCCACCGGGACGTAGGCGGCGCCGGCCTTCAGCACGCCGAGCAGCGCCACGACCATCTCCGGGCCGCGCTCCATGCGCACGGCGACGCGGTCCTCGGGTCCGGCGCCCAGCTCCACGAGGCGGCGCGCGACCGTGTCGGCGCGGCGGTCCAGCTCGCCGTAGGTGAGGGAGCGGCCGCGGAAGGTCAGCGCTACGGCATCGGGACGGCTCGCGGCCACGGCCTCGAAGCGCTCGTGGACCCGCTCGTCGCGCGGGAAGGGGGCGGCGGTGCGGTTCGGCTCCTCCAGGAGGCGCCGGCGCTCGTCCGCGTCCAGGAGCGGGAGGTCGCCCAGGCGGGCGTCGGGGTCGCGCGCGATCCCCTCCAGCAGGTTGCGCAGGTGGCCGAGCATGGCGCGCACCGCCGCGGCGTCGAGGCGGTCCGCCTCGTGGAGGGCGCGCAGCACCAGCCGGTCGGAGGGCGCGGCGACCAGCGTCAGCGGGTAGCTGGTGCGCTCCCACGCGCGGAAGCCCGCGACCTCCACCCCGCCCCGCGGCGCCGAGGCGGAGGCGTCCACGGGGAAGTTCTCGAAGATCAGCAGGCTGTCGAAGAGCGGCTCCCCCGCTGGGACCTCGCTCCAGGCGCGCACCTCCACCAGCGGCGCGTGCTCGTGCTCGCGCGTCTCCGCCTGGCGGGCCTGGAGGCGCCGGAGCCAGGGGAGCACCCGCGCATCCCGGGGGACGGCGGCGCGGACCGGGACGGCGTTGATGAAGAGCCCCACCATCCGCTCCACCCCGGCGATCTCCGCCGGGCGCCCGGAGACGGTGGCGCCGAAGAGCACGTCGTCCTCCCCCGAGTAGCGCGACAGGAGGAGCGCCCAGGCGCCCTGCACCAGCGTGCTCACCGTCAGCCCGTGGCGCCGGGCCACCTCCGCGAGCATCGCCGTCGCGTCCACCGACAGGTCCAGCCGCTCCTCGCCGTACTCCCCCGCCCCGGCGCGCCCCGGGCCGCGGTCGATCCCCAGCGGCGTGGGCGCGCGGAAGCCGCGCAGCTCCTCGCGCCAGAACGCCTCCGCGGCGGCCGGGTCACGGCCCTGGAGCCAGGCCACGTACTCCCTGTACGGACGCGGCGCCGGGAGGCGCGCGGCCCCGCCGGAGCGGATCGCCTCGTAGTCCGCGAACACCTCCGCCAGCACCAGCCCCACCGACCAGCCGTCCAGCAGCAGGTGGTGGTGGCTCCACACGAACTCCCACGCGTCGTCCGCCGTGCGCAGGAGCGCCAGGCGCATCAGCGGCGCGCGCCCCAGCTCGAAGCCGCGCTCGCGGTCCTCGCGCAGGAACGCCTCCAGCCGCGCCGCGGCCTCCTCCGCCGGCAGCCCGCGCCAGTCCCGCCGGTCCCAGGGCGCCCGCGCGCCGCGGGCCACGACCTGCAGCGGCCGGTCGCGCCGCTCCCAGCTGAAGGCGGTGCGGAGCGCCCCGTGCCGCTCGGTGACGCGCTCCCAGGCGGCCTCCCACGCGGTCTCGTCCAGCTCGCCGCGCAGGGTGAAGGCGAACTGCTCGAAGTACGTCCCCGAGGCGGGGGCGTACAGGGTGTGGAAGAGCATCCCCTGCTGGAGGGGCGTGAGCGGGTAGACGGCCTCTATGCCGCTTCGGTCCATCGTCGGCCTAGCCGTTCAGCGCGGCGAACTCGGCCACCAGGTCGTCCAGCTCCTCCTGGTCGAGCCCCGCCTCCGGGAAGTCGGCCGGCGTGTAGCCCGACGCGGCGGGCGTGCGGCAGTGCTCCACCATCTCGCGCAGCGCGGCCAGCCACCGCGCGGCCAGCGCCTCCGCCGTGTCCAGGCGATGGAGGCGCTCCGAGTACGTCCAGGCCGCCTGCAGCCGCCCGCCCGTGACGCTGGCGTTGACCTCCAGCAGGTAGCGGCGCGGGGCGGAGGGGGCGTGCGCCGCGCCGATGGGCTCGTCCGCGGGGCGGAAGAGGGCGGCGCCGGGGAGGAGGGAGTCGAGCTGCCCCAGGTAGTTGAAGCTGATCTCGGGAGACGGCCCGGCCGCCAGCGCCGCGCGCGCCCCGTCGCGGCCCAGGTAGCGGAGGAGCCCGTAGCCGATCCCCTTCCCCGGGACCGCGCGGAGCTGGTCCCGGACCGCCTTCAGCGCCTCCCCCGGCGACGGGTGGTCGCCCGCGTCGAGGGCCACCGGGAACACCGAGGTGAACCAGCCGACGGTGCGCGACAGGTCCACGTCGTCGAAGAGCGGCTCCCGGCCGTGGCCCTCCAGCTCCACCCGGACCACGCGCTCCCCCGTCCACCCGGCGACGGTCCGCGCGAGCGCCGCCAGGAGCACGTCGGCCACCTGCACGCGGTACGCGGCGGGGACCTCGTGCACCAGCGCGTGCGTCTCCTCCTCCGTCAGCGACACCGCCACGGTGCGGGCGTCGGCCTCGGTGTTCGGGCCGCCGGGGCCGTCGGTGGGGAGCGGCGCGGCCCGGGCGAGCGACGCGGCGCGCCAGTGGTCCAGCTCCGCCTCCGCCGCCGGTGTCGCGGCGTGCTCCGCCAGGCGCTCCGCCCAGCGGCGGAACGAGGTGGTCTTCGCCGGGAAGCGCACGGGCCCGCCGCGGCCGAGCTGCGCGCAGGCGCGCTCCAGGTCCTCCACCAGCACGCCCCAGGAGACGCCGTCCACGGCCAGGTGGTGCACGGCGAGCAGCAGGCGCCCCGCGTCCTCTCCCCGCCCGAAGTACACCGCCCGCAGCAGCGGACCGCGCTCCAGCGCCAGGCTCGCCTGCGCCCGGGCCGCCACGTGCTCGACCTCCGCCGCGCGCTCGGCGGGCGGCGTGGCCGACTGGTCCACCTGCTCGAAGGGCACGGCGCCGTCCCACGCGGCGCACTCCGCGCGCCACTCGCCGCCCTCGCGGCGGAAGCGGAGCCGCAGGGCGTCGTGGTGGCGCAGCAGCCCGCCGACCGCGCGCTCCAGGAGCGCCGGGTCCACCGGCCGCAGCACCTCCAGCAGGAGCGCCTGGTTCCAGTGGTGCGGCTCGGGCATCTCCTGCTCGAAGAACCAGCGCTGCACCGGCGTCGGCGGCACCGGCCCCGCGACCTCTCCCTGCTCGGCCTGCACGGCGGCCGCGGTGTCCGCCACCGCCGCCAGCTCCGCGACGGTGGGGTACTGGAAGACCTGCTTCGGGGTGATGCGGATGCCGGCCTGCGCCGCGCGCGAGATCACCTGGATGGAGAGGATGCTGTCTCCGCCCAGCGCGAAGAAGTTGTCGTGCACGCCGACGCCGTCCAGCTTCAGCACGCCGCACCAGATCCCGGCCAGCGTCTCCTCGACGGAGTCGCGCGGCGCGACGGCCGGGCCCTCCTCGTCGGGCCGCGTCCACTCGGGCGCGGGGAGCGCCGCCCGGTCCAGCTTGCCGCTGGGGGTGACGGGGAGCGCCGGGAGGACGACGAACGCCGCGGGCACCATGTGGTCCGGCAGCTCCTCCTTGAGCCGGCTCCGCAGCGCCGCCACGGCGAGCCCGTCCACCCCGTGCGCGACGACGTACGCCACCAGCCGGGTGTGGCCGGGAGCGTCCTCGCGCGCGACGACGGCGGCCTCGCGCACCCCCCCCTGCCGCAGCAGCGCCGACAC
>DATABU010000345.1:0-2625 GCA_036259415.1 Longimicrobiaceae bacterium | reverse complement strand
GCCCTACGCAGCGCGCAGCCCGACCCGAGCGCCAGCGAGGGGCACGCCCAACCCATGCAGTCGCCGTTCAGCCGTCCGAACCGTCCTCCCGCACCAGCCGGATCGGTTCGAGCTCCACGAGCAGGTCGTCCCCTGCGGGCGCCACCCGGAACCGCACCGTCCCCGGCACTGCGCGCGCCCGCAGCGCCTGGAGCGACGACGGGGCGACACGCAGCTCGTACTCGCCGGGGCGCACGCGGCTCACGTAGAACTCGCCGTCGGAGAAGGTGACCACGCTCTCCGTGCGTCCGCTCTCCACTTCGCGCAGCTCCAGCGTCACCCCGCCGACCGCGAAGATCCCCTCGCCGGGCTCCAGCCTCCCCGCCAGCTCGCGCGTGCGCACCAGAGGGAAGTCCACCTCGTTGTACATGTGCGGCGTGGGGCGCAGGTACGCGCCGCGGGTGAGCGGGATCCAGCTCGGGTCCATGCGGCGCAGCGTGTCCACCGCCACGGTCGCCACCTCGTAGGGCACCACGTTCCAGCTGCGGTAGCGGCCCCCCGCGTCTGTGCGCACGCGATGGCCCCCCACCAGCACCTCCACGTTGGCCGCGGGACGGTCGCCGGGGCCGAAGCCGCCGTCGCCGTCCAGGTCGTAGAACACGGTCCCGGTCACGCCCGCGTCGCGCACGCCGCCGTAGGTGTGCGGCACCACGCCGCTCCGGCCGTCCCAGCTGAGCGCGCCGTTCATCCCCGCCGTCGCGAGCGTGCCGCGCCCGGGGACCGCCGCCACGCGCGCCTGCGCCCGCCCCAGGTGGGTGGCGACGCTGTAGTTGAGCGTCAGCGAGGGGGAGCGGGTCTCCGTCTCCCAGCGCCCGGAGAGCACCAGGTAGCCGGTGGAGCCGAGCTGGAGCGAGGTGCCGGCCTGGAGCAGCTCCACCCCGCCGCCGCCGAGCCCCACGCCCGCGCTGAGCGGCCGGTTCCGCAGCCAGGCGGCGCCGGTGCCGGGGGTCAGCAGCAGCCCGGAGAGGGTCAGCCGCCCCCCGTCGCGCGCGCGGTCGTACTCCCACCCCGCCTCCAGCGTGCCGCGCGGGACGTCCACGGAGGCGAGGGCGCGCAGCCGGTCGACGGGCTCGCCGCGGGGGCCCTCCACGCGGCCCTCGGTCCCCACCGAGCGGACCGCGGAGGGGAAGCGCAGCAGCAGGAACGACTCCGCGTACCAGCGCGGGGCGAGGGTGGGGATGTAGGAGGGCTGCCCGGCGCCGGGATGGTTGATCCCGCCGCCGAGCGAGGCGTTCACGCGCGGGTCGCCGTAGTAGCCGAGGTGCCCGCGGACGTACGAGGAGCGCGCCGCCTGGAGCTGGGCGGTCCACCCGGAGAGCCAGGCGGTGCTCAGCGAGGCGTGCGGGAGCACGGCCTCGCGCAGCGAGTCGGAGGTGGCCTCCGCGCCGGCGCCGAGGGTGAGCCAGTGGGCCAGGCCGGCGCTCACGGTGCCGTAGGCCAGGTAGTCGCAGCCGTTCCGCGGGCAGACGCCCGCCCCGGCGGAGTACTCCACGCGGCCGGGGGCGAGCTGGCTGGGCGGGACCTGGTAGAGCACCTCGGAGACCACCTCCTCGCCCGCCGGGCTGAACATCCGCACCTGCACCGGGGTGCTCCCGTAGCGCAGGGGGACGGACACGGGGGCGCGGCCGAGGGCGTCGGAGAAGCCCAGCAGCTCCCCGTTCTGGTAGACCTCGTACTCCCACCCCTGCGGGACCTGCGGGGTCAGCGCGACCCGGGAGAAGAACGGGTCGCGGACCACCCGGGCGTTGGTGACGCTGAACCCGCGCACGGAGCGGAAGAGGGCGCCGCCGACGACGATGTCGCCCACCTCCACCTGCCGCAGCAGCGGCGAGGTGGGGAAGCCCCGGCGGTAGCTCCAGCTCCACTCGGCCACGTCGGCTCCCCCGCCGCCTCCCGGGACCCAGGTGCCGCCCACCGCCAGGTCGCCTCCCCAGAGCGCCACGCCGGCCTGGGTGCGGAGGTTGTAGCCGCGCAGCAGGTCGCTCCCGGAGGCGGTGATCCCCCAGTCCAGCACCCCCCCGCCGCTCCGCGCGGCGTAGGGGACGGCCGGCGGGGTCCGGGGCTCCGCGGCGGCGACGCGCGAGCGGCGGGCGCGGGCGGCCTCCTCCTGCTCCACCGGGAAGGGCGGGGTGCGCGCCAGGCCGACGGTGAGCGCCCCCGGGTCCACCGCCACGCTCGCCTGGAGGAGCTCCGCCACGTGCTCCGCGCGCAGGTAGACCTCCCCGCCGAGGACCGCGGCCTCCCGCTCCCCCACGCGGCTCTCGCGGTCGGGGCGGCGGATGCGGCGCGCGCCCAGGTCGAAGGTGTTGCGCCCGCCGCCGCCCAGGTGGGGGAGGGAGACCACGGAGTCGCCGCGGGAGCGCTGGACGGGCACCCCGGTCATCTCCAGCACCGGCGCCAGCGGCACCAGCACCGCCCCGCCGCTGTCCACCAGCGCCAGCGTCGTCAGCGACGCCGCGCGGCCCACGCGCACCTCGTACAGGCCCTGCTCGTATCCCGGGAGGGACTCCTGGGAGAGCAGGGCCGTGGCCGCGGGGGCGGTCAGCAGCGCGACGAGGACGAGCAGCCCGGCCGCGCGGCGCGCCG
>DATABU010000344.1:0-7204 GCA_036259415.1 Longimicrobiaceae bacterium | reverse complement strand
GGGACGGAGACCGTCCCGGCGGCGCTCTGCCTGCGGCTCGCACGGTGCTACCGCTCGCTCGGGGACCGTGCGGAAGCGCTACGCTGGGCGGCCGCGGTAGCGGACGCCGAGGACGACTTCGCAGCCTGGCACTCGGCCGCCACCCTGGTGCAGGGGTGCGGGGGCGCCGCGGCCGCACCCGGGCTGCGCGCCGCCCGGGTGGCGCTCCTGGGCAGCTACACGGTCGCGCAGCTCGGACCGCTGCTGCGCCTGGCGGCCCTCCGCCGGGGGATCGCGCTCGACCTGCACGAGGCCGCGTACGGTCAGTACCGGCAGGAGCTCCTCGACCCGGCGAGCGGGACGTACGCGTTCGGCCCGGACTTCGTCCTCCTGGCCGTCCACGAGGGGGAGGTGGCGCTCCCGGACCACAGCGACTCCCCCGCGGAGGACGTGGAGACGGAGCTGCGCCGCTGGACCCGGCTCTGGGCCGCGGTGGCGCGGCGCTCGGCGGCGCGGGTGGTGCAGCACAACTTCGCGATCCCGCCGGAGGTGCACTTCGGCCACCTGGCGGCGCGGCTCCCCGGGTCGCGCTACCGGATGACGCAGGCGCTCAACCACCGGCTGGGCGACGAGGCGGGGAGCGAGGTCTCGATCGTGGACTGCGACCGGCTGGCCTCCTACGTGGGGAAGCAGCGCTGGTTCGACGCGCGCTACTGGCACCACGCCAGGCAGGCGGTCGCCCTGGACGCGCTCCCCCTGCTGGCCCGGCACACCGCCGCGGTGATGGCCGCCGACCTGGGGCTCGCCCGCAAGTGCCTGGTGCTGGACCTGGACACCACCCTCTGGGGCGGTGTGGTCGGGGAGGACGGGCTGGCGGGGATCCGGCTGGGCGGCGACGCGGAGGGGGAGGCGTACGCGGCCTTCCAGGAGTACGTCGCCCGGCTCAAGGACCGGGGCGTCATCCTGGCGGTGTGCTCCAAGAACGACGAGGCGGTCGCCCGGGAGCCGTTCGAGAAGCACCCCGGGATGCGCATCCGGCTGGAGGACGTGCCGGCGTTCGTCGCCAGCTGGGAGAGCAAGGCGGAGGGGATCCGCACCATCGCGCGGACGCTCGGCATCGGCCTGGACTCCGTGGCGTTCGTGGACGACAACCCCGTGGAGCGACAGGCGATCCGCCGTTTTCTCCCCGAGGTCGACGTGGTGCCTCTCCCGGCCGACCCCGCCGGCTACGTGCGGGCCCTCGCGGAGTACCCCGGGTTCGAGCCGGCCTCGTTCACCGACGAGGACCGCGCCCGCGCCGCGCAGTACCGGGCGCGCGCGGCCCTGGTGCGGATGGAGGCGTCGGCGGAGTCGCTGGAGGACTTCCACCGCAGCCTGCACATGGAGGCCGACATCCGGCCGTTCGACGCCTTCGACCTGCCGCGAGTGGCGCAGCTCACGGCCAAGTCCAACCAGTTCAACCTCACCACGCGGCGGCACGGGATCGCGCAGCTGCAGCGCTTCGTGGCGGACCCGGAGTGCGTCCACTTCTCGCTGCGCCTGCGGGACTGCTTCGCCGACCACGGGCTCGTCGGCCTGATGATCGCCTTCCGGCGGGGGGAGACGCTGGACATCGACAGCTGGCTGATGAGCTGCCGGGTGATCGGGCGCACGGTGGAGGCGGAGATGCTCGGGCACCTCTGCCGGCGGGCGGCGGAGCTGGGCTGCACCTCGCTCCGCGGCACCTACGTCCCAACGGCGAAGAACGGCATGGTGCGGGACGTGTTCGCCCGGTTCGGCTTCGAGCTGCTGGAGGACGAGGGGGGGACCACCACCTGGCGCTACGACCTGCGGGCGCGCGGGCCGGTCCGGAACGGGTTCATCGCCGTGGTGGAGCCCGCCCCGACCGGAATCGTGGTCACGGCCTGAACATTCCGGCGGGCGGCGTCCGCCGGAGAGCAGCGGAGGATCGTCCCATGACCGTGCACGAGCGCCTGGAGGAAGTGTTCCGGTCGATCTTCGACGACGAGGAGATCGTGCTGGCCGACCACACGGCCGCCGGCGACATCCCCGGCTGGGACTCGCTGGCCCACATCAACCTGATGTTCAGCATCGAGCAGGAGTTCGGAGTCCAGTTCGCCGGGAACCAGTTCGGCGAGTTCCGGAACGTCGGCGAGCTGAGGCGCTTCCTGGAGGATCGGACCCGCTCCTGACCTCAGGCGGGGGGATGCACCGGGGCCCCGCGGAGCGATCCGTGGGGCCCCGCCGTTCACCCGCTCAGCACACTGCTCACCAGCACCGGGTGGACCGGGACACCGAGCAGGTTCTTGAGCGCCCGCGCGCGCACTCCGCGGTACCCCAGCGCCCGCGTGAAGGCGTGGATGGCGAAGAAAGGCCGGCGCTGCCCGAGCGCCGCGTGGCCCGAGTCCACCCACGCCCGTCCGATGCGCCGACGGAGCGCCGCGCGCTGCTCGGAGGTGAGCGGCTCCTCCTCCAGCAGCCGGAACGCGTGCACCTTGGCGTGCTTCATCTCCGCGAGGTCGCGGGTGAGGTTGCTCCCGTGCCTGCGTACCTCCACCAGCGCCTCGTCCAGGAAGGCGGTGACGGCGCGCCTGTACACCCGCAGCCCGAAGTGCGTGTCCTGGCAGAGCCGCATCCCCGGGACCAGTCGGACTCCGTCCAGGATCTTGCGGCGGAACAGCATGGTCTGCAGCCACACGGGGGGGTCCGCGAAGTTCACGAAGGTGCTGAAGGCGTCGCCGGTGATCCGGCGTCCTCCGCCGGCGCGGGTCGGCGCGGTCGGGATCTGGCGGATCTGCGGGAACACGTCGAACTGGGTCCGCGGCCGCACGCCCTTCTCGTTGAACCAGGCGAAGTTGCAGAAGACCACCCCCACCTCGGGCTCGCTCTCCAACACTTCCAGCTGGCGGCGGAGCTTGCCGGGGCGCCAGCGGTCGTCCGCGTCCAGGTAGGCGACGTAGTCGCCCGCCACGTTGTCCATCGCGTGGTTGAAGGCGCCGCTGAGCCCCCGGTTCACCTCCAGGGTGAGCACCCGCAAGCGCGGGTCGGGGATGGACGCGAGGACCTCCCGGGTGTCGTCGGTGGACGCGTTGTCGACCACCACGATCTCCAGGTCGTCGACGTCCTGCGCCTGGATGCTCTCGATTGCCTCGCGCAGGTACCGGCCATAGTTGTAGGCCGGGACGATCACACTGGTCAGGGGCATGGCGTCACGGGTTCGGGTCGGCGGCGCCGGCGGACCGGCGGCGGGACAGCGGCGCTCCGGGAGGTGCAAGCAGGCGCCGCTGCCTGGGGGTCAATGCATGCCGTGCGCCAGTGGCCCGGCGGCGCGTTCGCCGCTTCCTGGCGGCTCGCCGGCCCGCGAGCACCCGGCGGGAGCTCCCGAACCAGGGCGGTCGCACCGCGATTGTTGCGAGCGTGCCACACCACCCGGCCGGATGCAGCCGGCAGCCGTTGGAATGATCCGGGTGTTTCCGGAGCATGGTGCTGGAACGGGGCGTGCTTAGCCCCCCTGCGGCCGCTTTCCGCGGCCCGGGTCCCCGTCCCACGAGTTCTGCGCAGATGACCGCTCCGGAGTCCGCCACCCCAGCCCCGAGCTCCGCCACGGCCCGGCCGTGGCGGGGGCACATCCTCGCCCTGGACGGGCTGCGGGGGATCGCCATCCTGCTCGTGATGCTGCTGCACTTCCAGCTGGACAAGCCGGACACCAGCCTGGGGCGCGCCTACGCCAACATCGTGGACAGCGGGTGGGCCGGGGTGGACCTGTTCTTCGTGCTCTCCGGCTTCCTCATCACCGGGATCCTCTACGACAACCGCTCCGATCCGCACTACTTCCGCAACTTCTACGTGCGGCGGCTGCTGCGGATCTTCCCGCTGTACTACGGCTTCCTCGTGCTCCGCTTCCTCGTGGCCCCGCACCTGTTCCAGCCGGAGTGGGTTGACCTGCAGGCCCCGGCGGCGGATCAGGCGTGGGCATGGCTGTACCTCGTGAACCTCCAGTATTCGCTCCCAGGGACGGGGCACCCGGCGCCCTTCGTGGGGCACTTCTGGTCCCTCGCCATCGAGGAGCAGTTCTACCTGGTGTGGCCGGCGGTCGTCCTCGCGCTGGGGCGCCGGTCGCTGGTGCGGCTCTGCTGCGCGATGGTCGTGGGGGCGCTCGCGCTCCGCGGCGTGTTCGTGTTCGCGCTCGAAAACTACGGGGCCGCGTACTACTTCACGCCGGCCCGGATGGACGCCCTGGCGCTGGGGTCGTTGATCGCGCTGGTCGCGCGCGGCGAGACGGGGCGCGGCGTCGCCGCCCTGCTCCGCTGGCGCCGGCCCGTGCTGGTGGGGACGGGGGCGGCGCTGGCGGTGCTCTACACCTGGCGCGGCCTCTGGTGGCAGGACCCGATCGTCGGCACCGTGGGCTTCAGCCTGGTGGCCCTGTTCTTCGCCGCGGTGCTGGTGACCGCGGTGGATGCGCCGCCCGGGAGCCGCCTCGGCCGGGCCTTCGCCAACCCGGTGCTCCTCTTCTTCGGGCGCTACAGCTATTCGCTCTACGTCTTCCACCTGGTGGTGCACCGGGTGCTCAAGAAGACGGTCTTCAACCCGGACCAGGCACCGGCGTTCGTCCTGGGGGTCCCGCTGCAGCTGGCCTTCCTGGTGACGGCCACCGCCATCAGCGTCGTCCTGGCCGTGGCGAGCTGGCACCTGTTCGAGAAGCACTTCCTGAAGCTGAAGGGCCGCTTCGAGCACGGCCGCCCGCCGCGCCCGGAGTCGGTGCCCGTCGGGATGGGGCCCCAGACGGCCTGACGCGGCCGCGGGCCCGGCTCCCCGCGCCGGAGGCAGCCCTCCGGCACGGGGAATGCTGCGGCCGGGTACGTAACGATTTCGTCGCCTCCCCATCTAAACTCCGTCACCTCACCCCCGTCTCCGCACATGGCCACCGCACGGATCAGCTTCACCCTGGAGCCGCGCCGGGTCGTCCAGGCGATGGTCGCCGCCGTCGCCCTGCTGGTCGCCGGGAGCCTCGCGGGGCAGGTGCTCCGCCTGGCCTTCGGCTACGACCACCTGTTCGGGTTCGTCCCGCTCTTCTACGTGGACCGGGAGGCCAACCTCCCCGCGTGGTACTCGTCCATGACGCTGCTCTTCTGCGGCGTCGTCCTGGGGTCCATCGCTTCGGACGCCCGGCGGGAGGGGCGCCCCCACCCGCGGCTCTGGGCGGGGCTGGCCGCCGTGTTCTGCCTCCTCTCGGTGGACGAAGCCGCGGGAATGCACGAGCTGGTCGGCAGCGCCCTGCTCGGGGTCGTCCCCGCCCAGGGGGTGCTCTTCTACGCCTGGGTGCTCCCGGGGGGCCTGTTCGTCGTGGGGATGGCGGCGGTATACTTCCGCTTCCTCCTCCGCCTCCCGGCACGGACGCGCGCGCTGGTGGTGGCGGCCGCGGGGTGCTTCGTCTTCGGCGCCCTGGGGATGGAGATGGCGACCGGCTACTACGTGACCCTGTACGACACCAAGCGCTCCGTGGGCTACCTGCTGCTCGCGCACGGCGAGGAGCTGCTGGAGATGGTGGGGATCGTGGTGTTCGTGTACGCCCTGCTCGACTACAAGGCCCGCCTCGGCTCCGCGGACGAGCCGGCGGCGCGCTCCGCCGTCCAGCTCCCGGACGGGCGCCCGGCCTGACCCGGCGCCGCCCGGGCGCGACACCCGTTCCGGGCACCCGAGATCCTTGCGCACGCTCCTCAAGCATTCCCTCGAAAAGGTCCTCTGCCGCGGCGGCTTCACCGCCGCGGCGCGGGCGCTCCGCGGCACCGGCGCGCTGGTCCTGGCGTACCACGACGTGGTGCCGCACGGCGAGTCGTGCGAGGGCGACCGCAGCCTGCACCTGCCGCAGCGCGACTTCGCCCGGCAGCTGGAGCTGATCGCCCGCACGCACGACGTGGTCCCCCTGGACTCGCTCCTGGCGCCGCCCGCGCCGTCCCGCCGTCCCCGCGTGGTCATCACCTTCGACGACGCCTACCGCGGCGCCGTGACCGCGGGGGTGGAGGAGCTGGCGCGGAGGGGGCTCCCGGCCACCATCTTCGTGGCGCCTGCCTTCGTGGACGGGGGCTCGTTCTGGTGGGACGCGCTGGCGCGCCCGGGGTCCGGGGGGCTCGCCCCGGAAGTCCGAGCACGGTGCCTGGGGGCTCTGCGCGGGCGGGACGCGGAGATCCGCCGCTGGGCTCGGGACGAGGGGCTCCTGCTGCGCGAGCCACCCCCCCACCAGACGGGGGCCACGCTGGACGAGTTGCGTGCTGCGGCGGCGACGCCCGGGATCACCCTGGCCGCTCACACCTGGAGCCACCCCAGCCTCCCGGCGCTCGGCCCGGAGGAGCTGGAGGAGGAGATGGTCCGCCCGCTCGCCTGGCTGCGCGAGCGCTTCCCCGGCGTCCTCCCCTGGCTCTCGTACCCCTACGGGCACGCCTCGCCCGTGGTGGAGGAGGCCGCCCGGAGCGCGGGGTACCTGGGCGCGTTCCGGGTGGAGGGCGGCTGGATGCCCGGCGACCCGGCGGACCTCCGCCCGTACGCCCTCCCGCGCTCCAACGTCCCCGCTGGGGCGTCGCTGGAGCACTTCGAGCTGCGGACCTCCGGCCTCCTCGCCCGCTAGTTGCTCCGTCCCGCCACTCGCTCCCGGAAGCCCGCGCCGCCGCCGGCCGCGCGCAGGGCCGGCGCCGTCCTGACGCTGGCGTCGGTCCTGGTGATCGCGTCGCTGACCCTGTTCCCCACCGACGACCGGTCGGGCGGTCTGACGCTGTGCCTGTTCTGCGGCTCCCGCGGGCTGGCCGACGCCATCCTCAACGTCTTCCTCTTCGTGCCGCTGGGCGCGGGGCTCGCGCTCGGCGGCGCGGGGATCCTCGCCGCGACCCTCGTGGGCGGGGCGTTCACCGGGGGGATCGAGTTCCTCCAGTCGCTGATCCCCGGGCGCGACGCGAGCCCACCCGACCTGCTCTTCAACACGCTGGGGTGCGTGCTGGGCGCCGCGTTGGTCCGGTCGGCGCCGGCGTGGCTCCACCCGGCGCCCGGGCGGCGGCGGCGCTGGCTCGCCGCCGGGCTCGGCCTCCCCCTGCTCGTGCTGCTGGCGGGGGGCGTGCTCCTCTCGCCCCGCCCCTCGCGCGACGTCTACGCGGGCCAGTGGACGGCGGAGCTGGGGCACCTGGAGAGGTACCGCGGGCGCGTCGTCTCCGCGCACGTCGGGGAGGTCCCGGTCCCC
>DATABU010000343.1:0-2888 GCA_036259415.1 Longimicrobiaceae bacterium | reverse complement strand
CGCCCCCCCTCGCCCAGGGCTTTCCGCTGCGGGTGCCTGCGATTACTTTGCGACTGTAATGGAAAGGTCCGTTCGGATCTCCCGTCCCGCCCCGCACCCGGAGGAATCGCCATGTCGTCCAGGAAGCTGGCCTGCTGCGTGATCGCCGTCCTCGGCCTCGCCGCGTGCTCCGGAGACGCCGTCGCGCCGGCGGGCCCCGACGCGCCCGCCCGGACGGTCACCGCCGCGAGCACGCTCACCGTTACCATCAGCGGGCAGTACTACATCCAGCCGTTCGACAACTGCACCTGGTACGCCAGCGTCTCGGGCGGGACGCCGCCGTATTCCTATTCGTGGTCCGACGCCGGGATGGAGGGGACCGCGAACGGAAGCGAGTGGGTGGGCTACGCGAACGGCACCGGGGACTACATCGTCTCGGTCAGCGTGACCGACGCGGTGGGGCGGAGCGGCTCCGCCACGATGCGGGGGACCAGCACGTACTCCGCCTACTACTGCCGCTAGGGGCGGGTTCTCCACCGGGAACCGGGGCCGCCGGGCGCCGCGGACTACCGCGACGCCCGTCCACCGCATATCTTCAGCCGCTCCCGCTGCACACGTCCCACCGTCCGTCCGCCAGGCACCCCCGTCCGATGACCAGTCATCCCGGCCGCGCCGCGCTCCTGCTCGGCGCCCTCTCGCTGGGCGGCGCACCCGCCGCCGCGCAGGTCCCCGACTCCATGATGGTGCTCCGCAACGACGAGAACGGGCTGGTCTTCTTCGTCCGCAAGGACGGGGGCCTCGCCAGCCGCGGAGACGACTTCGTGGGCCCCATTCCCATGGAGGGCACGGGGACGCGGCTGATGTGGTACCCCGGCAAGGGCGCCTTCCGCGCGGGCCGCGTGAACGGCACGCAGTGGAACGACAGCAACGTCGGCATGTACTCGGTGGCCCTGGGCTTCAACAGCCGGGCGAGCGGCGACAACACCTTCGCGGCGGGTCCCGGCAGCACGGCCTCGCAGGGCTCGGCGGTCGCCATCGGCGAGAACAACACCGCCAACTCCTACGCGTCCGTCGCGCTCGGCTACCATGCGCACAGCAACCAGAAGCCGGGGAGCTTCGTCTTCGGCGACTTCTCCACCCCGGACAGCATCCGCTCGGGGGCGAACAACCAGGCCACCTTCCGGGTGGCGGGCGGGTTCCGGATCTTCACCAACGCCAACCTCCTGTCGGGGGTGACCATCGCCGCCAACGGCAGCTCCTGGGACGTGGTCTCGGACCGCCGCCGCAAGGAGAACTTCCTCCCGCTCGACGGCGAGGATCTCCTCCGCCGGCTGCGGGGGGTCCCCGTCACCAGCTGGAACTACGTCGCGCAGGGGAGGCAGGTGCGCCACGTGGGGCCGATGGCGCAGGACTGGCACCGCGCCTTCGGGCTGAGCGGCGACTCGCTCACCATCAACTCCGGCGACTTTGACGGCGTCAACCTGGCGGCGGTCCAGGCGCTGGAGCGGCGCACGGCGGAGCAGGGCGCGCGGATCCAGGCGCTGGAGCGCGAGAACGCCGACCTGCGCCGCGCCGCCGAGTCGCAGCGCGCGGAGCTGGAGGCGCGCGTCGCCCGGCTGGAGGCGCTCCTCGGCGCTCCGGCCGCCCCTCCGGGCCGGCAGGAGTAGTACCGCCCCGGCGCCGCCTCCGCGGCACGACCCCTTTCCCCCCCGGCGGCGAGCCGCCACCCTACACCGCACTTCTCCATCCTCCACGGTCATGACCAAGGCAACACGCCGCACGGCGCTACTGCTCGGCGCCCTCTCGCTGGGCTTCGCGTCCACCCTGCCCGCCCAGGCCCCCGACTCGGTGATCGCCGCCAGCTGGAGCGGCAGGAGCCTCTTCCGCGTGAACGTGGACGGCGGCACCACCTTCGGCGGTGAGTACGGCACCGGGAGCGTCCCCCTGGAAGGCTCGGGGACCCGCATGATGTGGTATCCCAGGAGGGCCGCCTTCCGCGCGGGCTACATCAACGGCACGCAGTGGGACGACGCCAACATCGGCAACTACTCGGTGGCCATCGGCGAGAACGTCCGCGCCAGCGGCGACAACGGGGTCGCGCTCGGGGTGCGCAGCACCGCGGCGAACGTTTCGAGCGTCGCGATCGGCGAGGACAACACGGCGAGCGGCGCGGCGTCCGTGGCGCTCGGCTACCACGCCCACACCAACACCAAGCAGGGGAGCTTCGTCTTCTCGGACCGCTCGTCGGCGGACTCGACCCGCGCGAGCCACCCGCACCAGGCCACGTTCCGGGTGTCGTGCGGCCTCGTCATCTACACGAGCAGCAACCTCAGCACGGGCGTGGCGTTCGGCGGCTCGGGGGTGTCCAACCTGGGCACCGTCTGCCCCACCGCGCAGTTCGGCCAGAGCGGGACGATGATCGCCACCAGCACCGGGGCGTACCTCTCCTCGGGCGGCACCTGGACCAACTCCTCGGACGTGAACCGCAAGCACCGCTTCGGGACCGTGTCGGGAGAGGACGTGCTGGCGCGGCTGCGCCGGCTCTCCATCGGCACCTGGAGCTACCGGGTGGAGGACGACGCGGTCCGCCACCTGGGCCCCACCGCGCAGGACTTCCGCGCCGCCTTCGGGCTGGGGCGCGACGAGACCACCATCGCCACGGTGGACGCCGACGGCGTGGCGCTCGCGGCCGCCCAGGCCCTGGAGCGTCGCACCGCCGGGCAGGCGGAGGAGATCCGCGCCCTGCGCGCCGAGAACGCCGTCCTGCGCGAGCGGCTGGAGCGCCTGGAAGCGGTGCTCGCCCCGGCACCCGCCGCCGGGCAGAAGTAGCCGCGGGTCGACTCTTCCCTGCTGCCGCCAGGAGGTACACGGACATGACTTCCCTGCATCGAACGACTCTTCTCCTGGGC
>DATABU010000342.1:0-7700 GCA_036259415.1 Longimicrobiaceae bacterium | reverse complement strand
CTCCCCGAGGGGGCCGAGCCGGTCTTCCTGGACGGGGTGGAGGACGAGCTGCGCGCCCTCCCCGCCGGCCCCCCGGAGAGCGGCGTGCTGCCGGAGAACCTGTCGCACGTGATCTTCACCTCCGGCTCCACCGGGCGCCCGAAGGGGGTGATGATCCGCCACGAGAGCACCGTCACGCTGCTGCACTGGCTGCGGGAGACGGTCACCGACGAGGAGCGGGCGGGGGCGCTGGGCTCCACCTCGCTCAGCTTCGACGTCGCCGTCGCGGAGGTGTTCGGCACCGTCTGCTGGGGCGGCACCCTCTACCTGGTGGAGAACGCCCTGGAGCTGGCGACCCTGCCGGAGCGCGACCGCGTGCGCTACGCCAGCATGGTCCCCACCGCCGCCGCCGAGCTGCTGCGCACGGGCGGGATCCCGGCCGGGGTGCGCACGCTCGGGCTGGGCGGCGAGCCGCTCCCGCTCGAACTGGCGCGGGCGGTCCAGGCCACCGGCTCTGTGGAGCGGGTGCTGAACCTGTACGGCCCCACCGAGGACACCACCTACTCCACCTGCGCCGTGGTGCCGCCGGGGGCGGAGCGGGTGACCCTCGGCCGGCCGGTGGCGAACACCCGGGCGTACGTGCTGGACGGCGAGTTGCGCCCGGTGCCGGCCGGGGTGGTGGGCGAGCTGTACCTGGCGGGCGCCGGCCTCGCGCGCGGCTACGCGGGGCGGCCCGACCTCACCGCGGAGCGCTTCCTCCCCGACCCCGCCGGCGAGCCGGGGAGCCGGATGTACCGGGTGATGGACCGGGTGCGGTGGCTCCCGGACGGCGAGCTGGAGTACTTCGGCCGCACCGACTTCCAGGTGAAGGTGCGCGGCTTCCGCATCGAGCTGGGCGAGATCGAGGCGGCGCTGGAGCGGCACCCGGCCGTGCACCGCGCGGTGGCCGCCGTGCGCGACGACGCCGCGGGCGGCAGGCGGATCGTCGCCTACGTGGTCCCCGCCGCCGGGGAGCCCACGGCGGCCGAGCTGCGGGCCCACCTCCGGGCCGGGCTGCCGGAGCACATGGTCCCCGCGGCCTTCGTGATCCTGGAGGAGCTGCCGCTCACCGGGAGCGGCAAGGTAAACCGCCGCGCCCTCCCCGCTCCCGAGCCGGGCGGCGACGCGGAGTACGCCCCGCCGACCACTCCCACCGAGGAGCGGCTCTGCGCCATCTGGCAGGAGGTGCTGGGCGTCGCCCGCGTGGGGGTGCACGACAACTACTTCGAGCTGGGCGGCCACTCCCTGCTGGCGGCGCGCGTCGTGGCCCGCGTCCGGGAGGCGCTGGGCGCGGAGCTGCCGGTTCGCACCCTGTTCGAGGCTCCCACCGTGGCGCAGCTCGCCGCCTGGCTCGACGAGCAGCGGCCCGAGCAGCAGCTGGAGGAGTGGGAGGTCGCCGAGACGGAGGACCTGCTGGCCGGGCTCTCGGACGAGGAGGTGCGGAGGATGCTGGAAGAGATGGAGTGACGGGCGGAGCACCGCCGCGAGCGGCGCCCTGCCGGCCCCGTCCCGAGACCCCGTCCAGGCCCCCTCGGCCGGGCGGGGTCTCGCGTCGTAAGTGGATCGGGCGCAACGCATAAGCCAACTCGCTTCATGACCGTACATTTTCTGCCAGCAGGATTGCACTTCCCGCGGGGCTGTGTTATTGTGGTTCGCCTTCTCGACCTCCCCCTCCCCACGCAGTCCCGGGTCCCGGCAAAACCGCAACCTCTGTAGTTCCAACGGGAATTCATGAGATACGACGACGTCCTCGCGATGGTGGGCCGCACACCTTCGGTCAGGGTTCGCTCGACGCGAGCCCCTGACACGCGCTTCCACGTGAAGCTGGAAGGCTGGAATCCCACGGGGAGCGTGAAGGACCGGGCCGGGCTCCGGATGATCCGCGAGGCGCAGGAGGCGGGGCAGCTGAAGGCGGGGATGACGCTCCTGGACGCCTCCAGCGGGAACATGGCGTGCGCGCTGGCCTTCTTCGGGAGGATCCTGGGGCACCCCACCGAGCTGGTGGTCAGTTCGAAGCTGACCCAGGACAAGCACAACTTCCTGCGCTACTACGGGGCGACGCTGCACCGGGTGGGCGACTTCACTATCGAGGGGAACCGCTTCTGCCGCGAGCTGGTGGAGCGGGACGGCGACGGCCGCTACTGCTTCTTCGACCAGCTGCACAACTGGGCCAACCCGCGGGCGCACTACGAGGGGACCGGCCCCGAGATCCTGGAGGCGTTCCCCGACGTGGAGATGGTGGTGGGCTCGCTGGGCTCCGGGGGGACCCTCTTCGGGACCGGCCGGTTCCTGAAGGAGCGGCGGCCGGAGGTCCGGGTGGTGGCGGTGCAGTCGGCGCCGGGGACCAAGATCCCGGGGACGGGGAGCTTCGACGACGGCGACTACGTGACGCCGTTCATCCGCAAGGGGCTGGACGACGGGATCTTCGACCGGGTGGAGCGGGTGCGCGAGGCCGACGCGGTGGGGGGCACGCTGGAGCTGCGCGACCAGGGGGTGTTCGGCGGGCTCCAGACGGGCGGGGTCTTCCACGCCGCGCAGGCCGCGGCGCTGGAGCTGGGGGTGCGCGGGCAGGTGGTGTTCGTCTCGGGCGACTCCGGCTGGAAGAACGTGGACAAGCTGCTCCCGCACGCGCCGGCCCCGTCGGGAGCGGGCTCGTGAGCGCGGCGGCCCGGCGGCGGCGCTACGTCCTGGTCGTGCCGGACGGCGCGGCGGACCTGCTGCGCACCCCCGCGGGGTCTCCGCTGGAGGCTGCGCGCACGCCGTACATGGACTTCCTGGCGCACGAGGGCGTCTCCGGGCTGATGCGCACGCTGTACCCCGAGCTCCCGCGCGAGAGCCTGGTGGCCCAGATGGGGATGCTCGGATGGGACCCGCGGGAGCACTACCCGGGGGGCCGCGCCTCGTGCGAGCTGCTGGCCCTGGAGGGAGTGCACCTGGAGGACGGCGACCTGGCGTTCCGGGCAAACCTGGCGCGGGTGGAGGGGCGCACGCTGGCGAGCTACAACGCCGACTTCATCCACACGCACGAGGCGGTGCCGCTGGTGGAGCGGGTGAACCGGGCGCTCGGGGACGAGTTCCCCGAGTTCGAGCTCCGCCACGCCTCCGACTTCCGCTCGGCGCTGGTGCTGCGCGGGGTCGGCGTTCGCCCGGACCAGCTCGTCTGCGCCGAGCCGCACGAGTGCCACGGGGTGCAGTTCCCCCCCGGGAGCGCGGTGCGGGGGCGCGACGCGGCGGGGGAAGCGGTCGCGGCGCGCATGGGCCGCTACATGGAGCGCGTGCGGGAGGTGCTCGCGGGCCAGCGGGCCAACGCGGTCTTCCCCTGGAGCCCCTCCACGGCGCTGCGCCTCCCCTCGTTCCGGGAGCGCTCCGGCTTCACGGGGCGGGCGGCGGTGGTGGGGGCCATGGACTTCCTCTGCGGCCTGGCCCGCGCCGGCGGGATGGAGTTCCACTCCGTCGGCAACGGGCGGCCGGACACCGACTACGCCGCCAAGGGGCGGAAGACGGTGGAGCTGCTCGCGGCGGGGTGCGAGGTGGTGGTCTGCCACGTGAACGCCCCCGACGAGGCGGCGCACATGCAGGACCCGGAGCTCAAGGTCCGCTGCATCGAGCGGACGGACGCGGAGGTGGTGGGCCCCGTGGTGGAGTTCTTCCGGGCTCGGCCCCAGGAGCTCGGCGGGGTCATGGTCATCCCCGACCACTACACCAACTGCTCCCCCGACGCGGGCCCGGTGGCGCGCTCCTCGGTGCACTCGCTGCACCCCGTCCCCTTCGCGCTCTGGAACGGGCGCGACCGCGACGCCGTCTCGCGCTTCGGCGAGGACGCCGCCGCGGAGGGCCTGCTGGCCGGGGCGGGCCTCACCCACCTGGACCTGCTGGCCCTGCTCAGGGCCGGCGTGGAGGAGCCGGCGCGCGTCACCGTGGGTCTCCCCCGCGTGGCCGGGCGCGTCGCCCACACCGACTGCCGGTGATCTCTCCGCCCCGAGGCCGGCCGTGCGCCGGGCGGGGCCCTTTCCTGGCTCGTGTCGTCTGATCGTGGCCTTGGCGCGGCAGTGGCTGCCCGCGCTCCTGAGAACCGCTATAAATCCCCTCCCGACATGCTTCAGCAGACCGACTCCCGCGAGACGCTGCCCGTCCAGACCGAGGACGTCTACCCGCTCAGCCCGGTGCAGGAGGGGATGGTCTTCCACGACCTCTACGCGCCGGAGACGGGCGCCTACTGCAGCCAGTACGTCTTCACGCTCCGCGGCGAGCTGGACGCGGAGGTGCTGCGCCGGGCCTGGCAGCGGGTCCTGGAGCGCAGCCCCGGGCTGCGCTCCGTCTTCCTCTGGGAGGGGATGGCGCGCCCCGTCCAGGCGGTCCTGCGCAGCGCCGAGCTGCCCTGGCAGACGCTCGACTGGCGCGACGCGCCGCGCGAGGCGCACCCCGAGCGCATGCGGCTCTTCCTGGAGGCGGAGCGGGCGCGCGGCTTCGACCTGCTGAGTCCGCCGCTGATGCGCCTGGCGCTGGTGCGCACGGAGGAGGACGCCTGGGAGCTGGCCTGGAGCCACCACCACCTGCTGCTGGACGGCTGGTCCATCTCGCTGGTCCTGCAGGACGTGCTCGCCTGCTACGACGCCCTGCTGCGCGGACGCGCGCCCGCGCTGCCGCGGCGGCGCCCGTACCGCGACTACATCGCCTGGCTGCTGCGCCAGGACCTGGCCGCGGCCGAGGCGTACTGGCGCGGCGTGCTGGGCGACTTCACCGCGCCCACCCCGCTGCCGGGAGAGCGCGCCGCTGGCGAGGCGGGCCCGGAGCACGGCGAGGCGGGCCTGCTGCTGGAGGCCGGGGCGACGGCCGCGCTGCAGGGGTTCGCCAAGGGGCGGCGCCTGACGCTGAACACGCTGGTGCAGGGGGCGTGGGCGCTGCTGCTGGCGCGCTACGCGGGGGTGGAGGAGGTGGTCTTCGGGATGGTGAGCACGGGGCGCCCGCCGGAGCTGGCGGGGATGGAGCAGATGGTGGGGCTGTTCATCAACACGCTCCCGGTGCGGGTGGAGGTCGAGGGCGGCGCGCGCGTGGACGCGTGGCTGCAGGGCCTGCAGGCGGCGCAGCAGGAGGCCCGCGCGTACGAGTACAGCCCGCTCTCGCAGGTGCAGCGCTGGAGCGGGGTGCCGGCGGGGCAGGCGCTGTTCGAGAGCATCGTGGCCTTCGAGAACCACCCGGTCGAGGAGATGGCCGGGGCGGGCGAGCGGTCCTTCGTGGTGGAGCGCTGGGCGCGCGAGGGGAGGAGCCACTACCCGCTGGAGCTGATGGTGCTGCCGGGCGAGCGGCTGAGCGTGCGCGTGGAGTACGAGCGGGGGCGCGTGGAGTCGGAGGCGGCCGAGCGCCTGGTGGGGCAGATGGAGACGCTGCTGGAGGCGATCGCGGCCGACCCGGGGCGGCGTGTCTCGGAGGTGCCGCTGCTGCGCCCCGCCGAGCGCGCGCAGGTGCTGGAGGGGTGGAACGCGACGGCGGCAGAGGCGCCGCAGGGGTGCGTGCACGAGCTGTTCGCGGCGCAGGCGGCGCGCACGCCGGAGGCGGCGGCGGTGGTCTACGAGGGGCAGGGGCTGACGTACGCGGAGCTGGAGGAGCGGGCGAACCGGCTGGCGCACCACCTGGTGGGGCTGGAGGTGGGCCCGGATGCGCGCGTGGGGATCTGCCTGGAGCGCGGCGTGGAGCTGGTGGTCGCGCTGCTCGCGGTGCTCAAGGCGGGCGGCGCGTACGTGCCGCTGGACCCCGCCTACCCCGCCGAGCGCCTGGCGTACATGCTGGCCGACTCCGGCGCATGCGTGCTGCTGACCACGGAGCGCCTGCGGGAGGTCCTCCCCGCGGAGGGGGCGCGGGTCCTCTGCCTCGACGGCGAGGCCGGGCGCACGCCCGCCGGGGGCGAGCGGCCCGCGGCGCGGCGGCCCGATCCCGGGAACCTCGCCTACGTCATCTACACGTCGGGCTCGACCGGCACGCCCAAGGGCGCCGGCATCACCCACGGGGCGCTCGCCAACCACACCCGCTGGATGCAGGACGCCTTCCCCCTGGAGGCGGACGACCGGGTCCTGCAGAAGACGCCCTTCAGCTTCGACGCCTCGGTCTGGGAGTTCTGGGCCCCGCTCGTCGCCGGGGCCACGCTGGTCGTGGCCGAGCCGGGGGCGCACCGCGAGCCCGCGCGCCTGGCCCGGCTGCTGGAGGAGGAGCGCATCAGCGTGGTGCAGTTCGTCCCCACGCTGCTGGGCGCGCTGCTGGAAGAGGACCTGTCGTCGTGCCGGACGGTGCGGCGGGTCTTCTGCGGCGGCGAGGCGCTGCCGGCCGGGCTGGCCGCGCGCTGCCGCGCGGCGCTGGGGGCGGAGGTCGTCAACCTGTACGGGCCCACGGAGGCGTGCATCGACACGCTCCATGCGGTCGTGGACGGCACGCCGGGGACGGTGCCGATCGGGCGCCCGGTGGCGAACACGCGGGCGTACGTGCTGGACGGGGCGGGAGAGCCGGTGCCGGTGGGGATGCCGGGTGAGCTTCACCTGGGCGGGGCGCAGCTGGGGCGCGGCTACCTGGGACGCCCCGCGCAGACGGCCGGAAGCTGGGTCCCGGACCCGTTTTCCGGCGAGGCCGGGGCGCGGCTGTACCGCACGGGAGACCGGGTACGCAGGCGCGCCGACGGGGCGCTGGAGTTCCTCGGCCGGATGGACCTGCAGGTGAAGGTCCGCGGCTTCCGCGTGGAGCCGGGCGAGATCGAGGCCGTGCTGACCGCGCACCCGGGGGTGCGCGAGGCGGCCGTCGTCGCGTGGGACCGTCCTTCCGGCGAGCCGGGCGACCGGAGCCTGGCGGCCTACGTGGTCCCGGCTGCGGGCGCGGAGGGCGCCGCGTCGGAGCTGCGAGCCTACCTGCGGGAGCGCCTCCCGGCGCACATGGTCCCGGGCGTGATCGTGTCGCTGGAGCGGCTGCCGCTGACCCCCGGCGGGAAGGTCGACCGCCGGGCGCTTCCCGTGCCGGAGCACGAGGGCGCGGCCTCCGCGTTCCTCGCCCCGCGCACGGCGACGGAGGAGGTGCTGGCGGGGATCTGGGCGGAGGTGCTGGGGACGGACCGCGTCGGAGTGGAGGACAGCTTCTTCGAGCTGGGCGGCCACTCGCTGCTGGCGATGCAGGTGGTCTCGCGCATCCGCCAGGCGTTCGGGGTGGAGATCCCGGTGCGGACGATCTTCGAGACGCCGACCGTGGCCGCGCTGGCCGGGTGCATCGACGCGCCGCGGAGCGCCGGGGCCACGCCGCCGCCGCCGCTGGTGCGGGTCTCGCGCGAGGGGGCGCTGCCGCTCTCCTTCGCGCAGCAGCGCCTCTGGCTGGTGGACCGCCTGGAGCCGGGCAGCGCCGCCTACAACATGGCCGGGGCGCTGCGGCTGCGCGGCGCGCTGGACACCGCCGCGCTGCGGGCGAGCCTGGACGCGCTGGTGGAGCGCCACGAGACGCTCCGCACCACCTTCGCCGAGGGCGAGGGCGGTCAGCCCGTGCAGGTGATCCACTCCCCTGCCCCGGTCGCTCTGGCGGAGCACGACCTCCGCGGCCTGCCGGAGGTGGAGCGGGAGGCGGAGCGCCTTGCGGCGGAGGAGGCGCAGCGACCGTTCGACCTTGCCACCGGACCGCTGCTTCGCACCGCGCTGCTGCGCCTGGCGGAGGACGAC
>DATABU010000341.1:0-11331 GCA_036259415.1 Longimicrobiaceae bacterium | reverse complement strand
ATTCGGACGCCGACGGCGTCGTAGATGGCGTTGGCGATGGCGGGTATGGAGGGGTGCAGCGGGCCCTCGCCGGCCTCCTTGGCGCCGTAGGGGCCCTCCGGGTCGATGGACTCCACGATCAGCGAGCGCAGCTCGGGGGTGCCCAGCGAGGTGGGGATGCGGTAGTCCAGCAGCGAGGGCGCGTTGTGCAGGCCGGCGCGGCCGTGGTCGGCGTCCTTGAAGACATGCTCCTCCATCAGCGCCTCGGCGAAGCCCATGTAGGCGGAGCCCTCCATCTGCCCCTCCACGATGGTCGGGTTGATGGCGCGGCCGCAGTCGTGCGCCACCCAGATGGTCTTCACCTCCACGAACCCCGTCTCCGGGTCCACCTCCACCTCCGCCACGTGCGCGGTGAAGGAGTAGGCCGGCGACGCGCCGATGGTGCCGCCCCGGTACTCGCCGTGAACGTCCGTGGGCGTGTGGTACCAGCCCACCGAGCCCAGCGTCCCGCTGCGGGCCTCCGCAAGCCGGAACGCCTCCGCGATGGGGATGTTGCGCCCGGTGTCGGCGCCGTCCATGGCCCGGCCGCCGGCCAGCAGGACGCGCTTGGGCGGGATCCCCCACTCCTCGCCCACCGCCTCCTGCACCAGAGCCTTCAGGCGGCGCGCGGCGTCCAGGCAGGCGTTCCCCAGCATGAAGGTCACCCGCGACGAGTACGCGCCCAGGTCCACCGGGGTGAAGTCGGTGTCCGAGGGGAGGACGCGGACGTAGTCCAGCGGCACCCCCAGCTCCTCGCAGACGATGTACGCCACCAGCGAGGTGGAGCCCTGCCCGATGTCGCTGGCCCCGGAGAACACGGCGACGCGCCCGGAGCGGTCCACCTGGAGCTGCACCGCCGACTGTGGCAGCCGGTTGGGGTAGATGGGGTAGTTGGTCCCGGAGATGTAGCAGCTCCCCGCCACCCCCACCCCCCGCCCGAAGCCCATCCTGCGGAACTTGTCCTTCCACCCGCTGGCCCGCTCCACCGATTCCAGACACTGGAGGAAGCCGTTGGAGGTGATGCGCAGCTCGTTGACGGTGCGCGTCATCTCCCCCATGAAGTTGCGGCGCCGCAGCTCGATGGGGTCCAGCCCCAGGCGCTCCGCCAGCTTGTCCAGCGTCACCTCGAAGGCGAAGCGCGGCTGCACGCTCCCGTGGCCGCGCTTGGGGCCGCAGGCGGGCTTGTTGGTGAAGACGCGCGTGGAGTCGAAGCGGTACGCCGGGATCCGGTACGGCGCCGTCAGCAGCTGCCCGGAGTAGTACGTGGTCACCAGCCCGAACGACGAGTAGGCGCCGCCGTCCAGCAGCGTCCGCGCGTCCACCGCGGTGAGCCGCCCGTCGGCGGTGGCGCCCACGCGGTAGCGCATGTGGAAGGGGTGCCTGCCGCGGTGGGCGTAGAAGACCTCCTCGCGGGTGTAGAGGATCTTCACCGGGCGCCCCGTCTTCATCGCCAGCTTCGCGACGCAGAACTCCAGGTCGAACGGCTCGCTCTTCCCGCCGAAGCCGCCGCCCACGGGCGGCTGCACCACCCGCACCCGGGCCGGGTCAAGCTCCAGCACGCGCGCCAGCTCGCGGTGCAGGTAGTGCGGCACCTGGGTGCTCGACCATACGGTGAGCCGCCCCCCCGGCGCGCCCCCCTCCTCCCACTGCCCGATGGCGCAGTGCGGCTCGATGGGGGCGTGCGTGGTCCCCTCGAAGAAGTACTCCCCCTCGACCACCACGTCGCTGGCGGCGAGCCCCGGGTCCACCTCGCCGAACTCCAGCTTCACCATCTTCGAGACGTTGCCGTTGTGCCCCGGCTTCTTCGGCTCGTGGATCTGCACGTCGGTGCGGCGGGCCGACTCCCGGGGGTCCAGGATGGGCTCCAGCACCTCGTACTCCACCCGGATCAGCTCCAGCGCCCGGTTGGCGGTGTCCTCGTCCACGGCCGCGACCGCCGCCACCGCGTCGCCCACGTAGCGCACCCGCTCGGCGGCGAGCGCCTGCTCGTCCGGCGTCCAGACGATGATGCCGAACGGGGTGGGCATCTCCGCCCCGACCACGGCGGCGTGGACGCCGGGGAGCGCCTCCGCCGCCGAGGTGTCGATCGCCAGGATGCGCGCGTGAGGGTGGGGAGACCGCAGGATCTTGCCGTGCAGCATCCCCGGGAGGGCGATGTCGTCGGTGTAGCGCGCCCGCCCCACGGACTTCTCCAGCCCGTCGGTCTTGCGCTGCCGGGTGCCGACCACGTTGAGCACGCGCGGCTGGTCCTCGCGGCGCCCGTGCAGCGGGATGGGCTCGCCCACGTGGGAGCGGTCGTGCTCCACCACCGGGACGCCCGGCGCGGCCACCTCCTGCTGGTCGGCGGGGACGCCGCCGCGGGCGCTCTCGGCCTCCACGTCGGGGCCGGGCGCCAGCGGGTCGCGGGGGGGCTCCGGGTCCATGCTCATCGGGTCGCCTCCTTGCCCCTCAGCCCCGGACTCACGGCTCGGCTCCCGCGCCGGAGACCACCTCTCCCCGCAGCCGCGCCGCCGCCATCTCCACCGCGTCCAGGATCTTGGTGTAGCCGGTGCAGCGGCACAGGTTGCCGGCCAGCGCCTCGCGGATCTCGTCGCGCGTGGGCGAGCGGTTCTCCTCCAGCAGCGCCACGCCGCTCATCAGGATCCCGGGGGTGCAGAAGCCGCACTGCGCCGCGCCGCACACGTCGAAGGCGTCCTGCAGCGGGTGGGGCACGCCGGGCGGGGTGCGGAGGCCGGCCAGCCCCTCCACCGTGGTCACGTCGAGGCCGGCGGCCTCCCACACCGGGGTGATGCAGGCCAGCGTGGGGACGCCGTCCAGCCAGACGGTGCAGGCGCCGCAGTCCCCCTTGTCGCACCCCTGCTTGGATCCGGTGAGCCCCAGCACGTAGCGGAGCGTCTCCAGCAGGGTGAAGTGCGTGGGGACGGCTGTCTCGTGGACGTCGCCGTTGACGCGCAGGGTGACGAGTTCCTTCATGGGCTCACTCGGGGCTCGCGCGCGGGGCGGAAGTCCGCGCCGCGCGCCGGTGGACCGGACCCCAACACTACCCGCGGCCGAGAGGGGTGTCAACGTCCGGTCGGACGCCCGTTCGAACCCTGGCGGCTGCTGCCGGGCTACTGCTGGGCGCGTGCGTAGCACTCCGCAGCCTGGGCGGAGAGGTTCTTCGCGTCTTCCAGCGAGGAGGTCTGGATGGCGCGCGCCGCGATCCGGTCGCAGACCGCCTTCCGCTCGTCGTTGGAGGTGGTGAAGGGGATGGAGCAGGCGCCCAGCAGCAGGGCGGCGGCGGCGAGGGCGGGCAGGGTGCGCATGGAGCCTCCGGGTCGAAGGTTTGTACCGGGTCAGGCCGCAAACTCCGGTCCAGCGGGCGCGGGACGCCGCCCTACCCGGCCCTGCGCTCCAACCGGTCGAGCAGCTCCGGCAGCGCCAGCCTGAACCAGTAGGTGTACGCCTCCGGCCTCCGCTCCACCTCCCGCCGCAGCGCCGCCGGGCTCACCCACGCCCACTCCTCCACCTCCGCGGGGTCCGGCACGGGGTCGCGGTCGCACTCCCCCACCAGCACGTGGTCGTACTCGTGCTCCGTCATTCCCCGGTCCAGCTCGGCGCGGTAGAGCAGGGGAAAGGAGGGGCGCAGCGCGCACTCCATCCCCATCTCCTCCCGGAGGCGGCGCGCCGCGGCCGCCGGCACCCCCTCGCCGGGGCGGGGGTGGCTGCAGCAGGTGTTCGTCCACAGGCCGGCGGAGTGGTACTTGGTGCGCGCGCGCCGCTGCAGGAGGAGGCGCCCGCCCGAGTCGAAGACGAACACCGAGAAGGCGCGGTGCAGCCGTCCCTCGCGGTGCGCGCGCTCCTTCTCCTCGGTCCCCAGCTCGCGGTCGTGCTCGTCCACCAGGATCACCCGCTCGGTCATGCGCTGCTCCCGCCCGCCGGCTCGCCGGCGCGAAGGTGGATGAAGATGAATGGGCCGCGGCCTACGCCGGGGCGCCGGCGCGCAGCTCCTGGTAGAGCCCGCGGAGCGTCGCCCCCGTGTGGGCCGGGCCGCCCTCCGCGAAGCCCTCCTGCACGGCCCGCAGCACCCGGGCGACGAAGCCGCGCGAGACCTTGCTCCCCGACCCCCGGGCCTCCACCGCGTCCAGCGTCGCCCACGCCAGGTACAGGGGGACCACCAGGAAGGTGACGAAGCCCCGCGGGGCGCCCCCCTCCTCCAGGCCGACGATGTAGTCCGCCCCCCCCTGGAGCCCCGCCCTCGCCGCGGCGAACACGTCGGGCATCGCGTCCGGCGGCAGGTAGACCCGCCCGGCCTTCCGGTCGTCGGCCGCGTCCTTGAGGATGTTGGTGAGCTGGAGCCCCTCGCCGAAGCGGTGCGAGCCCGCGATCATGTCGGCCTCGCGCGCGGCGAGCGGCGGGTGGCGCAGGATGAAGAGGTCGGTGAGCATCTCGCCCACGATCCCGGCCACGAAGTAGCAGTAGCGGCGCAGGTCGGCGAGCGAGTCCACCCGCAGCGTCCCCGATGCGCCCATCCGGGCGACGTACTCCCGCATCCCGTCGGCCGTGCGGACGGCGTGGCGCACCACCCGCCGGCGCGCCTCCGCGTCCATCTCCGCGAGCGCGTCCAGCACGAAGGGGATCTCCGCCACCAGCTCCAGGTACTCCGGGACCGCGCAGGGCGGCTCCGCCAGCCACTGCGCGGCCATCCGCTCCGCGCGCTCGCGGGTGGGCGAACGCAGCAGCTCCACCCACTCCTCCAGCGCCCGCGCGCGCCGGTGGCCCGGCCAGAGGTCGGCGTCCTCGAAGGTGTCGGCGATGCGGAACAGCAGGTACGCGACCGTCACCTCCCGGCGCGTCGGCTCGGGGATGAAGGGGATCGAGGCGCCGAACGTCCGGCTGGTCTTGAACAGCAGGTCGTCGAGATCGGCCATGGCAGACGCGCCCCGGGGAAAGTCGTCGCGGAAGGGAGTCCGCCGAAGCTATCCGCACCCCGCGGTGCCAGCAACCTCCGCGCCAGCCGTTTGCCCGCGCCGCCGGCGCGCAAGCGGTTGCGGGTACCCGTCTTGCTGGGATCCGACGCTCTGGACGACAACCCGAACGGAGGTGGCGCATGCCTTCCTGGAGCAGCAAGGACCGGAGGATGTACGAGCACGTCAAGGAGAGCGAGGAGGACCGCGGGGTGGGCGGGGAGCGGGCGGAGGAGATCGCGGCGCGCACCGTCAACAAGCACCGGCGCGAGGAGGGGCGGACCCCCAACCGGACCACGCAGGGGACCGGCAACCCCACCGAGGCGCTGGAGGAGCGCACCCGGGACGAGCTCTACAACATCGCCCGGGAGATGGAGCTGGAGGGCCGGAGCAGGATGGACAAGGCCGAGCTGGTGCGGGCGATCCGGCGGGAGCGGTAGCGCGGGGTTCCGGCGCGAGCGGAGCGGCGGCGGGCCCCGCGGGGGTCCGCCGCCGCTTTGCGCTCGCCCGCACCGCAGGCGACACGTCCACTATCGCGGGAGCGGCTACATGCGATTCCGCAAAAACTTAGGCGGCGCCTGAAGATCGGGGCGGAGCGATCGGCACGGGAGTTGCTGAGGCCGTGCAGGCAAGAACGTACAAGAAGCGCGGAAAATCCCGTTTTTCACAACCGACCGAGCTTGCCGGAGCCGTCATGCTGAGCCACCCGTCGCCGGACGAAGCACCCGAAGCAGCATCGCTCCGCGGCAGGATCTTCACCGACCTCGACCGGCTCGCCTTCGCGGTCGAGATGGAGGCCGCCGGCCACCTCCGCGACGGGCGCGAGGACGAGGCGGCGCGGACGCACGCCGTGCGGCTGGGCGTGCGGCTGGCGCAGCGGCTGGTCTCCGGGGTCTGGGCCGACGAGGTGGACCGGCGGATGGAGCGCTGGTCGTCCGAGTACGACGCCCGTCTCTCCCCCACGCAGCCATGAACGCGGCGGTCCCTTCACCGAGGGAGGTCTACCCCTGCCCGGCGGCGAGCTGAGGGGCCGCGTAGCGCGACGCCATGCGCGCGGCGAACTCCGCGAACTCCGCGGGGTCCAGCGGCGGCGACGTGTGGTCCGGGCGGAGGCCGCGGCTGGGGGGCGTGAAGCAGAGGGTGGCGCAGACGTCGAACGGCTCCAGGGCGGACATCACGGTGTCGAACCAGGCGTCCGCGCCCGGGATGTGGCTCTCGGCCCAGCTCAGGCCGGTGCGCACTTCCCGGACCCCCAGGCGCTCGAACCAGCGGACCGCCAGCTCCAGGGAGCGCTCGTCGCCGTACTGGAACCACTGGCAGATGCCGAGTTCGGGCGAGTACGCGTCCAGCGCCCGCTTGGGGACGCCGTTCCAGCGCAGCAGGCCGAAGTGGAAGTGGCGGAAGTACGAGCTCCCCTCCGCCTGCTTGTGGCGCGTGGTGGCCTCGTACTCCGGGGCCAGGTCGAGGAGCGTGTACCAGTACACCTTCTCCCCGCGGAGCAGCTCGCGCATGCGGCGCAGCCCCCAGGCGCCCGTCTCCTCCGCGGCGAAGGAGGAGACCCCGGTCTCGGTGACCCAGACCGGCTTGCCGAACTCGGCGCGGAGGGCGTCCAGCTTCCTGGGCCACTCCTCGGCGGGCCAGAGGTTCCAGTCCAGCGGGAAGCCGTGCACCGCCAGCACGTCCACGGCGTCCAGGACGCCCTGCTCGCGCATGCGGCGCAGGAAGCCGGGGTCGATGGGGGAGATCCCTCCCAGCACCAGCGGGAGGTCTGCGCCCGCCGCGCGGATGGCCGCGGCGGCGGCGCGCACCATTCCGGCGTAGACCGTCCAGCCGGGATCGAGCAGGAAGTCCCAGTGCGACAGGTTGTTGGGCTCGTTCCAGAGCTTGATCGACGTTATCAACGGAAGGGAGGTGTGGAGTGGCGGAGCGAAGCGTCCTGGTGACCGGCGGGGCGGGGTTCGTCGGGAGCCACCTGGTGGACGCCCTGGTCGCGCGGGGCGACCGGGTGCGCGTCCTGGACAACCTGGACCCGCAGGTGCACGGCCCCGAGCGGCGCCGCCCGGCGTGGCTCTCGGAGGAGGCGGAGCTGCTGGTGGGCGACGTGCGCGACCGCGACGCCTGGGACCGGGCGCTGCGCGGGGTGGACACGGTGTACCACCTGGCCGCGGCGGTGGGCGTGGGGCAGTCAATGTACCAGATCGCCGATTACACGGCAACGAACACCATGGGCACCGCGCACCTCCTCCAGGCCCTGGTGGACCGGGAGATGGAGCTGCGCCGCCTGGTGGTCGCCAGCTCCATGTCCATCTACGGCGAGGGGCGCTACGTGCGCGACGACGGGCGCGAGCCCGCCGCGCAGCGGCGCTCGGCCGATCGGCTGCGCGCGCACGACTGGGAGATGCGCGACCCCGACGGCGCACCGCTGCGTCCCGTCCCCACGGACGAGGACAAGCCGCTGGACCCCACCTCCATCTACGCGCTGACCAAGGCGGACCAGGAGAAGATGGTCCTGCAGATCGGCGAGGCGTACGGGATCCCCAGCGTGGCGCTGCGCTTCTTCAACATCTACGGGCCGCGCCAGTCGCTCTCCAACCCCTACACCGGGGTGGCGGCCATCTTCAGCTCGCGCCTCCTGAACGGCGAGCCGCCGCTGATCTTCGAGGACGGCGAGCAGAGGCGCGACTTCGTCTCCGTCTACGACATCGTGCGCGCGCTGCTGCTGGCGGCCGAGGCGCCGGGGGCGGTGGGTCAGGCGCTGAACGTGGGCTCCGGGAGCCCGGTGACGGTGCGCGAGGTGGCGTCCACGCTGGCGCAGGTGCTTGGAATGGACGTTGCACCCCAGGTCACGGGCCGCTACCGAGTGGGCGACATCCGCAACTGCTTCGCGGACATCTCGCGGGCGCGGGAGGCCATGGGGTACGAGCCGCAGGTGACGTTCGAGGAGGGGATGAAGGACCTGGTCGCCTGGCTCCAGGAGCAGGAGCGGCCCGAGGACGGGGTCGAACGCCACGCGGCGGAGCTCGCCGCGAGAGGGCTCACGCTGTGAGGAAGGGGGAGACGATGAGGATGCGGGAGTACACTCTGATCACCGGGGGCGCGGGCTTCGTCGGGTGCAACCTGGCCGACGCGCTCCTCTCCGACGGCGAGCCGGTGGTGATCGCGGACAACCTCTCCCGCGCGGGGGTGCAGCACAACGCGCGGTGGCTGCGGGAGAAGCACGGCGACCGGGTGCGCCTGGAGAAGGCGGACGTCCGCGACGCCGACCGGGTCCGCTCGCTGGTGGCGGGCGCGAAGCAGGTCTACCACCTGGCGGCGCAGGTGGCGGTGACCACCTCGCTGGAGGACCCCGCGCTCGACCTGCAGACCAACGTGGTCGGCACCTTCAACGTGCTGGAGGCGGCGCGCGCGCAGCTCGTCCCGCCGCCGGTCCTCTTCACCTCCACCAACAAGGTGTACGGGGGGATGGAGGAGGTGCGCACCGAGCTGCACGGCGACGCCTACCGCTACGCCGACGGCCGCCGCGGGGTCGGCGAGGCCACACCGCTGGACTTCCACTCGCCGTACGGGTGCTCCAAGGGCGCGGCCGACCAGTACGTCCGCGACTACGCCCGCATCTACGGGCTCCCCACGGTGGTCTTCCGCATGAGCTGCATCTACGGGACGCGGCAGTTCGGCACCGAGGACCAGGGGTGGGTGGCCCACTTCGCCCGCTCCATCCTGGGCGGCGAGCCCATCACCGTGTACGGCGACGGCTGCCAGGTGCGCGACATCCTCTGGGTGGAGGACCTGGTGGCCGCCATGCGCGCCGCCATGGAGCGCATCGACGCCGTCTCCGGCGACGTCTTCAACCTGGGCGGCGGGGCCGCCAACGCGGTCTCGGTGCGCGGGGTGATCGACCGCATCGGGCAGATCGCGGACGCCGAGGTGCCGGTGCTCATGGCCGACTGGCGCCCCGGCGACCAGCGGGTGTACGTCTCCGACACCGCCAAGGCGGAGCGGGCGCTGGGCTGGCGGCAGACGGTCGGGTGGGAGGAGGGGCTGGAGCGGCTCGTGGCCTGGCTGCGCGACGCCGACCTCACCACGCCGGTGCTGCCGCTGGCCGCGGCGGCGCGCGCGGCTGCCCGTCCCCAGATGGCGAAGGTGGCGCCGTGAGCGTGCTCGCCGCGACGGGGACCATGCGTGCCGCGGTGCTCACCGGTCCGGGCCGGGTGCGGCTGGAGGAGGTGGAGGTGCCGGAGCCGGGGCCGGGGCGGGTGCGGGTGCGGCTGGAGGGGTGCGGCGTCTGCGCCTCCAACCTGACGCCGTGGGCCGGGCCGGAGTGGATGCAGTTCCCCACGAAGCCGGGCGACCTGGGGCACGAGGGGTGGGGCGTGGTGGACGCGCTCGGCGAGGGCGTGGACACCGTCTCGGTGGGCCAGCGCGTGGCGGCGCTTTCCTACGGGGCGTACGCGGAGTACGACCTGGCCGACGCCGAGGCCGTGGTGCCGCTCCCAAACTCGCTGGCCGGGCAGCCCTTCCCGGGCGAGCCCCTGGGATGCGCCATGAACATCTTCCGCCGCAGCGAGATCGCCGCGGGGCAGACCGTCGCCATCGTGGGGATCGGCTTCCTGGGGGCCCTCCTCACCCGGCTGGCCACCGACGCCGGCGCGCGGGTGATCGCCGTCTCGCGCCGTCCCTTCTCGCTGGAGGTGGCCCGCGGGATGGGCGCCGCCGAGACCATCCCCATGGACGACCACGCCGGGATCGTCGAGCGGGTGAAGGAGCTCACCGGCGGCGTCTTCTGCGACCGGGTCATAGAGGCGGTGGGGAAGCAGTGGCCGCTGGACCTCGCGGCGGAGCTGACCCGCGAGCGGGGGCGGCTGATGATCGCCGGCTACCACCAGGACGGACCGCGGCAGGTCAACATGTGGCTCTGGAACTGGCGCGGCCTGGACGTGATCAACACCCACGAGCGCGACCCCCGCGTCTACGTGCAGGGGATCCGCGAGGCGGTGGACGCGGTCGCCTCGGGCCGCCTGGACCCGACCCCGCTCTACACGCACACCTTCCCCCTGGACGGGCTGGACGACGCGCTGAACGCCACGCGCGACCGGCCCGACGGCTTCCTCAAGGCCCTGGTCGTTCCCCGATGACACAGCTCCTGCTCGACGATCCCGCCGTGGTGCCCCCGACCCCCCGCCCGCGCCTCGGCTTCCTCGGCGTGGGCTGGATCGGCCGGCACCGCATGGAGGCCGTGGTCCGCACCGGCGCGGCCGAGGTGGCCGCCATCGCCGACCCCTCCGCGGAGATGGCGGCCGAGGCGGGGAAGCTGGCGCCCGGCGCCGAGGTGGTGGGCACGCTGGACGACCTGCTGGACGCGGGGGTGGACGGGGTGGTGATCGCCACGCCCAGCGCGCTGCACGCCGAGCAGAGCATCCGGGCGCTGGAGCGCGGCGCGGCGGTCTTCTGCCAGAAGCCGCTGGGGCGCACCGCGGCGGAGGTCCGCCGGGTGGTGGACGCGGCGCGGGCCGCCGACCGCCTCCTCGCCGTCGACCTGTCCTATCGCTTCACGGACGGGATGCGCCGCATCCGCGAGGTGGTGCGCTCCGGCGGGCTTGGGCGCGTCTACGCGGTCGATCTCGTCTTCCACAACGCCTACGGGCCGGACAAGCCGTGGTTCTACGACCCGGCGCTTGCCGGGGGCGGCTGCGTCATGGATCTCGGTGTCCACCTCGTCGACCTTGCTTTGTGGACGCTCGATTTCCCGAACGTGTCGGGCGTCTCGGCCAGATTGTTCGCGGGCGGCGAGCCCATGGGGCAGCACCTGACCAGGGTGGAGGATTACGCCGTCGCAACCATCGAGCTGGAGACGGGAACGGCGGTGCAGCTCGCCTGCTCGTGGCGCCTCCAGGCCGGCTGCGACGCGATCATCTCCGCGGCCTTCTACGGCACGGACGGGGGCGCCGCGCTGCGCAACGTGAACGGCTCCTTCTACGATTTCACCGCCGAGCGCTATCGCGGCACGGCGCGTGAGACGCTGGCGATGCCGCCCGACGCATGGGGCGGGCGCGCCGCGGCCGATTGGGCAAAGCGCCTCGCGGCGGGTGAGCGCTTCGATCCGGCCGCCGAGCGGCTCCTCGACGTGGCGCGCGTGCTCGACCGGATCTACGGCCGGTAGCTATTGACATTTATTCCTATTGAGGTATAACGGACGAGTCCTGTCCGTGAGGGGCGCTTCGGGAGGCGTCTGGAGCGGGGCAGGATGCGGCGCCGAGCCCGTCTTTCGCAAGGACGGTGCTCGGGGTTCTCCGCCTCCCGGGAAGTGACGCGATCCGGGGCGCGTCACCCGGCCTGGCGGCGGCCTCGCCCGTCCTTCTGACGGAAGCGG
>DATABU010000340.1:0-3143 GCA_036259415.1 Longimicrobiaceae bacterium | reverse complement strand
CCCCCCCCGCCCCAGGCGCCGCCGCTGGAGCGCCTGGTCGAAGCTGGCGCCCCAGACCGCCTCCAGCTCGTGGTGGTCGAACCAGACGCCCCGGCACTCCCGGCACACGTCCAGGCGGAGCCCCGCGTGCGACTCCACCCGCATGGGGCGGTCGCACGCCGGGCAGCCCAGCACGTTGCTCCAGCCGCACGCCGGGCACGCCTCGTCCGCGCGCTCCAGCGACGCGTGGCAGTCGTGGCACCGCATGCGGAACCGGTAGCCCCGCTTCTCCACCCGCTTCCAAAGCGCGGCCTGCCCGGCCACGCGCAGCCGCTGCACCTCGCCGTGCTCGAGCCAGGCGCCGCCGCAGCGGCGGCAGTGGTCCACCACCAGCGCGCCGCCGGGGCCGACCTCCACCCGGTCCATGGTCACGCCCAGGCAGACGGGGCACGGGAGGCGGGGCGCCAGGTCAGGCATCGAGCACCCCCTTCGCGCTGGACTTGCCGCCCAGGTGGCGCACGTCCCAGAAGCCGTAGACCAGGAGCCCCGCATCGGTCACCTCGATCTCGGCCTGGCCGCGCACGGCGAGCCCGTCGAGCGCCTCCTTGGCCGCCTCGGGGGTGATCGCCAGCTCGGTGGCGACCTCCACCGCGGTCAGGCGCCCGCCGCGCTCCGCGGCCAGGCGGAGGATCTCCGCGTCCACGGTCTGCTGGCGGAGCTGCGCCCTGCGCCCGCCGAGCCGCGCGCGCTCGGCGTAGTGGCTGCGCACCAGGAGCCCGGCCCCGGCCGCGGGGAGACCCACGGTGAGCGCGAGCGCCGCGAGCGTGGCGGGGGCGCCGGACACGGCGCCGGAGCTGAAGAAGCCCAGGAGCATGAACAGGGCGACGGCGGCGAGGCCGAAGGCGGCGAGGAGCTTGTTCACGGTTCGCTGCGTCGGGTGGCGGGGCGGCCGCGGCGGCCGCCCCTGCGGAAGACTACGGCGCGGGCGTGCCGCCGGGTTTCGCGAGGGGGCGCCGGCGCGGGCGCGGACGTATACTTGTGGAGACCCGACGCCGCGCGACACCCCTCACCCGCCCCGGCCATGCCGCGCCTCCCCTCCCCCGCCGCGCGCCTGCTCCTCGCCCTCGCCGCAGCGGCCGCGCCCGGCTGCCGGCCGGACGGGCCCCCGCCGCTCCCCCTGGATGAAGGTGCGTACGCCCGCGAGACGCGGGAGTTCCGGGCCGGGCGCGCGGAGTCGGTGAACGGGCCGGACGGGTGGAACACCCTGGTGGGGCTCTTCTGGCTCCCGCCCGGCGCCACCCGCGTGGGGAGCGACCCCGCGGCCGGGGTGCGCCTCCCCCCCGACCGCTCGCCGCCCGCGCTGGGCACCGTGTTCGTGGAGGGCGACTCGGCGCGCTTCGTGGCCGCGCCCGGGGCGGCAGTCACCAGCGGCGGCGCGCCGGTGCAGACCGTCCGCCTGCGCACCGACGCGGAGGAGGGGCAGACGGTGCTCGCCCACGGCTCGCTCACGCTGCGCGTCATCGAGCGGGGCGGCCGGCTGGCGCTGCGGGTCAAGGACGCCGAGCACCCGGCGCGCGCCGCCTTCCCGGGGCTGCGCTACTTCCCCGTGGACACGGCGTGGCGCGTCCGGGCGCGCTTCCTCCCGGCCGACGGGATGGACTCGGTGGAGATCGTCAACGTCCTGGGGACGGTGGAGCGGCAGCCGTCGCCCGGCCTCATCGAGTGGGAGAGGGACGGCCGCCGCCACACCCTGCGCCCCGTGCTGGAACCCGGGAGCCCGCGGCTCTTCGTGATGTTCCGGGACTCCACCAGCGGCCCGGACACCTACCCGGCGGGGCGCTACCTGTACGTGGACCCGCCCGACTCCCTGGGGCGCGTGCTGCTGGACTTCAACCGGGCGTACAACCCGCCGTGCGCCTTCACGGCGTTCGCCACCTGCCCGCTCCCCCCCCGCGAGAACCACCTCCCGCTGCGGGTGGCGGCGGGGGAACTGCGCCCCGCGGACCACTGAGCGCGGTCACGACCCCCGCGCCCGCGGCACCACGCCGATCACCTCCACCCCCGCGGCGCGGGAGGCGTCCATGGCGCGCACCACCTCCCCGTAGCGGAGCCCCTCGTCCGCCTGCACGAAGAGCACCTTGCCGGGACGGGACGCGAAGATGCCCCGCAGCTCCTCGGTCAGGCGGCCGGGGGCCAGGGGGCGGGTGTTCAGCGCGTACTCCGGCCCGGGGCGGATGGAGAGCACCAGCGGGTCGGGGGTCGGCGAGCGGACCGACGACGAGGCGGGGGGGAGCTGCACCGGGATCCCGCTGCGGAGCTCCTGCTGGACCACCATGAAGATGACGAGGAGGACCAGCAGGACATCGATCATGGGGGTCACGTTGATCTCCGACTGCTGCTCCCGACGGCCGCCGCTGGTCGCCATGCCCATGCTCCACCTCCGGTGCGGGTCGAGGGGTCTCTCGGTCCCCACCGGCGGGAGCACGGCGCGTTCCCGCTCCGCCGCCCCCGCGCCGCCGGCGCAAGCCGTTCCGCAGCAATCCCTTAACCTGCGCACGCGCCTGGGCGGCCGAAGCCGGAGGTGTCCCCCCTGGGGAACGGTGTGTCCCCCGCCGGGGACTGCGCCCCGCCCCCCCGCCGGAAGCTACCGGTGCTCGTGCGCCGCCCGGTCTTCCCTCTCCGCCCGGCTGCCGTAGCCCCGGTCCACCTCCTCGCGGATCGCGGCCAGGCCACGGCCGCGCCGGTGGAGCCGGAGGGCGAGCCGCGCCTCGCCAAGGCAGATCCCGCACGACTGGGGCATGTCGGTCTCGAAGCAGCTCAGGAGCGAGCGCAGCCCCCGGTCCTCCGCGCAGTCGCAGTGGCAGCGGATCCCGTCCAGCACCTGCGGGATCTCCCGGGCCGCGCGGTAGGCGTCGCGGTACCGGGGAGGGACCGACTCCTCGGGGAGCACCCGCGCGGCGGTGATCCCGGGGCGCGGGTCGGGATGGGGCGCGGCGCGGCGGGCGTGGGCGGCTGCCGCACGCGGGAGCAGCCCCGGCGCGGCGAGCGCCGCCAGCAGCCCGCGCGCGAGCACGCCGAGGGCGGCGCGGCGACGGAGCGGGTCGGGTGTGAGGAGGTCCGGCATCGGCGGCGGTGGGGGCGGGGAACGAACGTCGGGAACTTCC
>DATABU010000339.1:0-3090 GCA_036259415.1 Longimicrobiaceae bacterium | reverse complement strand
CCGGGAGCCTGCTCGGCTCGGCCGCGCTGCGGCGGGGCGCCGCCGAGCTGCGCCTGCGCGCCGACGCGCTCCGAGTGGAGCGGGGGATGCCGGGCTCCGTGGTGCAGCCCTCGCTGGGCGCGCGGCAGGAGCAGACGCGCGCCTCGGCGGGGCTCTCGGCGGCGGCGCCGCTGGGCGGGATGGACTGGCGCGCCGCGCTGGACGTGCAGCGGCAGGGGGCGGAGTACCGCGACCCGGACCCGCCGCTCGCGGAGCCCTACCGCGAGACGGTGGAGGTGGACGGCGCGGGCGGCACCCTGTCCGCCGGGGCCGCGGCCGGGCCGCTGGCGCTGGCCGCCGGGGTGGAGGGGCGCGAGCTGCGCTTCCGCTCCACCATGCTGGCGGAGGGCGCCCCCCGCTCGCAGCGGCTGGGCGCGGGGTGGGTGCAGGGGCGCGCGTCGCTCGCGCCGGCGCCCGGCTGGACGGTGGAGGTCGCCCCCGGCCTCCGCGCCGACTGGAGCTCGCTCCCGGACCGGGCGGTGCTCTCGCCGCGGGCGACGCTCGCCGCGGGGACCGCGCGGGCCACCCTCCGCCTCTCCGCCGGGAGCGCCTTCGCCCCGCCCGCGCTCGCCGACCAGTTCTTCCAGGAGGGGGTGCTGGCGCGGCCCAACCCCGACCTGCGCCCGGAGCGCGTGCGCGGCGAGGTGGAGGCGGCGGTGGAGCTGCGGGGGCTGCGCCTGGGCGGCGCCGTCCTGGAGGCGGAGGCCGCGGCCTTCCGCGCGGACGTGGACGGGATGGTCCTCTGGTTCCCGGACCACCGCTTCGTCTGGCGCCCCGAGAACTTCGACGTGCGCCGCCGCGGGTGGGAGGCCGCCGCCTCGGCCCGGCTCCCCTTCGCGGGGGTGGAGCTGCGCGGCGGCGCCGCCGGGGTGGCGGTGGAGTACGACTCCCCCGTGCTGTCGGGACAGGTCGTCTACCGCCCCCGCGCCACCGCCAGCGGCTCCCTCGGCGCCCGCCTCCCCGCCGGCTTCCGGGGAGAGGTCGCGGCCCGCTACGTGGGGTCGCGCCGGACCACCCCCGGGTCGGCGCTGAACACCCTCCCCCCCTTCGCCATGGCCGACGTCCGCCTCGCCCGCGCCCTGGCGCTGGCAGGGTGGAGCGGCGAGGCGACGCTCGCGGTGGAGAACGTGCTCGACCGCGACGCGGCCATGCTGGTCGACCATCCCTATCCCGGCCGGAGCTGGAGCCTGGGGCTCCGCCTGCGGCACGGGCCCCGCCGGACGGGTCCCGGCGACAATCCACACACAGGAGACGTGCCTTGAACACCTTCCGCCGCTCGTTCGCCGCGCTCGCGGGCGCCCTCGCCCTGGCCGCGTGCGACGGGGACTCCCCCTTCAAGCCCGAGCTGGGCTTCCTGGCCGGCACCGAGGACGACCAGCAGATCGGGGTGGTGGTGAACTCCACCGAACGGGCGCTGACCCTCTTCCAGCTCGGGGCCCCGCGCGAGGTCCGGCAGGTCGCCCTGGGCTCCAGCAGCCAGGTCACCCCGGTGGGCGCCTCCGTGCGCGGCCGGCGCGCCGCGGTGCCGCTGGGGAACGCCGCCAGCGTGGCGCTGGTGGACCTGGAGCAGCTCAGGGCGACGCGCTACTTCCTGGCCCGCGGCGGCAACCTCACCGGCTCGGCCTGGGTGGACGACCGCACGGTGCTGGTGGCCAACACGAACGACGACTACGTGGGCCGCTTCACGGTGGACCAGGCCGGCGACAGCATCACCCAGCGGGTGCAGGTGGCCTCCGACCCGACGGAGATCGTCATCGCCGGGGACCGCGCGCTGGTGGTCTCCTCCAACCTCGGCCCGGACTGGATGCCGCTGGGGAACGGCGTGGTCACCGCGCTGAACCCGGGCACCCTCCAGGTGCTCGGCACGGTGCAGACCGGCGGGACCAACCCAGGCGCCGCGGCGCTCGGCCCGGACGGGCTGCTGTACGTGGTCAACACCGGGGACTACGCCAGCCCCTCGGTCATGACCGTGCTGAACCCGCAGACGCTGGCGGTGGTCCGCAACGTCCCCGACGTGGGGACGGGCGCCGGGAGCATCTCCATCGGGCGCGACGGGCTGGCCTACATCTCCGGCTTCTTCGTCGGCACGGTGGTCTACGACACCCGCACCCGGACCTTCGTCCGCGGGCCGGACGACCCGGTGTGCGCGAAGCTCGCGAACGGCCAGTGCCGCGGCGCGGCCGACGCGCAGCCCGACGAGGACGGCAATCTCTACCAGGTGTTCTTCGGGAGCGCCGCGGAGGGCCTGGCGCCGTACGTGTTCGTCTACCGGCCGGGCACGTTCCAGCTGGCGGACAGCGTCGCCGTGGGCCAGGGCCCGTCCTCCATCGACATCCGCACCTTCTGACGCGGTCCGGGGTGGACGCGCCCCCGCGTCCACCCCCATTCTTCCCCCATGAAACGCGGCCTGCCGTTCTCGCTCCGCCCCCTGCTGCTCGCCGTGGGGATGCTCACCGCGGTGCGCGTCCCCCTGCGCGGCGAGGCCACGGCGGAGGAGCTGCGGGCCGCGACGGCGTTCTACCCGCTGGTGGGGCTGGCGGTGGGCGCGGTCCCCGCGGCCATGCTCCTCCTCCCCCTCCCGCCGCTCGCCGTGGGGACGCTGGCGCTGGCGGCGTGGGTGCTGGTCACGGGGGCGCTGCACCTGGACGGGTGGGCGGACTGCTGCGACGCCGCCTTCGCCCCGCCCGCGGGCGACGCCCCGACCACGCGCGAGCGGCGGCTGGCGATCCTCAGGGACCCGCGCCTGGGGACCTTCGGCGCGGCGGGGCTCATGCTGCTGCTGCTGGGGAAGTGGACGGCGCTGGTGTACGCCGCGCCGGTGGCCCCGCTGCTGGCGGCGCCCACCGCGCGCTGGGCGATGGTCCACGCGCTCCGCTCCCACCCCGCCGCCCGCCCCGACGGGCTCGGCGCCGCGCTCGCCGGGCACGGCAGGCTGTGGACCGCCACCGCCGTGCTGATGGCGATCGTCCTCCCGCTCGTCGGGGCCTCGCAGGAGCCGCTGCGGATGGCGGGCGCGGTGATCGCCGGGGCCGCGGCGGCGCTGGCGGTGGG
>DATABU010000338.1:0-2532 GCA_036259415.1 Longimicrobiaceae bacterium | reverse complement strand
GCACCGCCGGCCCCGGTCCGGCGGTGCGCCGCTTCCGGAGACCCATGAAGCGGATCGACCTGCACATCCACACCCGCGCCTCGGACGGGCACGCCAGCCCCACCGCGGTGGTGGACGCGGCGGTGGCAGGGCGCCTGGACGTGATCGCCGTCACCGACCACGACACCGTGGCCGGCGTGCGTGAGGCGTGCGACGCGGCGCGCGAGCGGCCGGTCCGCGTGGTCCCCGGCATCGAGGTCAGCGCCCGCCACGCCGACGCCGAGATCCACGTCCTGGGCTACTTCGTGGACCCGGAGGCCGATCCCCTGGTCCGCCACTCCGAGGGGGCGCGGGAGCGGAGGGCCGACCGGGCGCGGCGCATGGTGGGGCGTCTCCAGGAGCAGGGGGTCCCCCTGGAGTTCGAGGACGTGCTCCGCGAGGCGGGCCCCAACGCCGCATCCATCGGCCGGCCGCACATCGCGCGGGCGCTGCTGGCGGGGGGGCACACCCGGTACTACGGCGAGGCGTTCGACCTGTACCTGGCGGACGGACGGAGCGCCTTCGTCCTCACCGAGTTCCCCACCGTGCGCGAGGCGATCGACATGATCCACGCCGGCGGCGGACTGGCCGTGTGGGCGCATCCGCCCATGGAGATGTTCGACCGGGAGATCCGGACCTTCGCGGCGTGGGGGCTGGACGGGGTGGAGTGCTTCCGCCCCGGCACCCCGCCGGCGGAGTCGCACCTCCTGGAGACCGCGGCCCGCTCGCTGGGGCTGCTCCGCAGCGGCGGCTCCGACTGGCACGGGCCGCACCGCAGCCAGCTGGGCCAGTTCGCCGTGCGCGAGGACGTCGTGCGCGACCTGCTGGACGCCGGCTCCCGGCTGCCGCCGCGCGGGTAGGGCGGAGACCCCGGCCCCGCGCGAAGGAGGGACCATGAGCAACGCCGCCGCGCTGCGGGACCCCTGGGTGGGAGGAGGGCTGGCGCTCCTCTTCCTCCTCACGGCCGGCACGGTCGTCCTCTACCGGAGCGCTCCCCAGACGGTCGCCGAGGCCCGGACGCGGAGCATGGTCGCCGTGCGCCCGAGCGCCTTCACGCCGCGGATCGCCCGGGCCGAGGAGCTGGCCCGCGCCGCCGCGGCCGCCGCCGCGTCCGGCGACTCCGCGGCGGCCATGCAGGGCTGGGCCGCCGCGGCCGGCGAGGCGTGGTCCGCGCGCGAGCTGGCCGCCGACTCCTCCGAGACGGCCGCGGCGACCGGCCTGTGGGCCGGCGCGGTCCTGGAGCGCTCCGCGCTGATGCTCGCCGCGGCTTCGTCCCCCTGGTGGCGCCGCGACGACGACGCCGCGCTCCGGGACGCCCTCGCCGAGACCGAGCGGGTGCTCGCCGTCCCCACCTCCCCCGCCACCCGCGCCCGCGCCGGCGCGCTCGCCGCCCGGATCCGCGACAAGCTCCGCCCGGGGCCGCTGGAATGGCTCCCGCGACGCTGACCCCGGAGCGGCGCGGCGTCGCCGCGGCGCTCCTCTTCCTGGGGAGCGCCGCGCTCGCCGGCGTGCAGCTGGTGGAGGTCGGCACCCGCTACCGCACGCCGGGGCTGGTGGAGGGGGTGTTCGCGCTCCTCCTCGTGTACGTGCTCCTGCTGCGCGGGGTGTGGATCCGTCCGCCCGGCTGGACGGGCTGGCTGGCGGTGGCGTACGGGGCGGCGGCGAGCGCGCAGCTCCTGGAGATGCTCCTCCCGCCTCCGGGGGTGATCGAGTGGATGGTGGTGTTCGTGCTCGCCTTCGCCGCGTGGGGCGCGCTGACCGCGGGAACCCGGACGCGGCTGGTGGCCTCGCTCGCCAGCCTGGCCCTGCTGCTGGCCCTGGTCCGCTACTCGGTGATCCCGGTCCTCTGGGAGCGGGTGGGGCCCGCGCCCGGCGAAGCCTTCGGGCTGGGGAACGCCGCCGAGGGGATCCGCCGCGTCCTCGCCGACCACGAGCCGGTCCGGGCGGGCGGCCAGCTCCTGGGCCTGCTTGCGCTGGCTTTGTGGGCGCTCGGAACGCGGCTCCTCTGGGATGCGGACGAAGGGTCTAAGTCGTTGCAACCGAAGGAACTGGATGCCTCTTGACGAGGGTGGGTGGACCCTGTATTATTGTCGCCCCTCGCGAAAACGGACGGCGCGGCGGCTCCGCTGGAGACCGCCGGGCCTTGACGAACGCGAGACGAGCCGTTAAGTTACAAGGCTCTGCGGCGTGATGGTTGCCGCGACCGGAATACTTGAAAATTTGGGTCAAGGGGAAGGGAGTAGGTTTCGCTGAGGAAGAGCACCTTTGGCGGTGGGCCGGGATGCTTAGCACCTGTGCGTGAGCATGGGTGCGGAGGATATCCGGTCAAGCGGAAAAGGGCGCACGGTGGATGCCTTGGCACGGACAGGCGATGAAGGGCGTGATAAGCTGCGAAAAGCTTCGGGGAGCCGCACGTAGGCGTAGATCCGGAGATGCCCGAATGGGGAAACCCGGCGGCCGTCATGGGCCGTCATCCTCCGCTGAATACATAGGCGGAAGGAGGCCAACGGGGAG
>DATABU010000337.1:0-1554 GCA_036259415.1 Longimicrobiaceae bacterium | reverse complement strand
GTGCGCGCCCCCGAGGTGGCATCGGGGGAGGCGGCGGCGCTCCAGGCGCGCGCCGCGCTCGGCGAGCGGGGGCTCCGCGCGGAGCGGGACCAGGTCGCGGCGCTGGCCACGGCCTCGTGGGAGTCCCGGAGTCGGCTGGAGCGGCTCACCCAGCGCGCCGCCGAGGTGCTGGAGATGCGCCGCTCGCGCCCCGGCGCCCCGCTCCCGCCCGAGGCGCGCGTCGACGTGCACGAGGTGCTCCGCGAGGTGGAGCGCCGCCAGGACGAGCTCGCGCGCGCCGATCTGGAGCGGCGCGCTCTCACCGAGCGCGCCGTGCTGCCCGCCGGCGAGCCGCGCATGCAGCCGGGCGGAACGTACCAGGACCATCGCTCCGTCGACTGCCTGCGCTGCGGCACCACGGCGGGCCGCGAGGACGGCCGCAGCCGCCTCCACACCGACGGGACGCCCAAGCTCGACGCCGAGGGGCGCCCGGAGCGCTTCGCGCCGCGCGACGGCGAGCTGTGCACCCCCTGCTGGCTAAACGGCGCCCCGATGTCGGTGGCGGAGCTCAAGCTCGCGCAGCGCGAGGCCCGGCTGCTGGAGGCCACGCAGGTGCGCTTCCGCCCCGGCCGGGCCGGGTGGGACGAGCGGGCCCGGGAGTGGACGGCGGAGGAGCGGGCGCGGCGCGGTATGACACCGCTCCTGGACGAGCGCCTGGACGCGCCCTCCCCGTGGGTGGTCCAGCCCAGCCCCGCGGAGGTCGCGGACCGGCGGATGGAGGCGCTGCTCGAGCGGGAGGCGCTCCGCGAGGAGGCGCTGGAGAAGGGGCAGTGGGACCTCCCCGAGGGGCGTGAGGCCGCCTGGTGGGAACTCAAGTTCGCCGGAATGGAGGGCGGCGCTCCCGAGACGCCGGCCGCACCGACGCCGGAAGAGCGCCTCCGGCTGGAGACCGAGCGTCTTGCCGAGGCCCAGCGCCGCCTCCTCGCGGTCGTCGGCGTGGAGGATCCCGCGCTCCGCCGCGTGCTGGAGACGCAGGCCGCCGTAAGGCTCCACCTCGCCCAGGGAAGCGCCGTCCGCGAGGCGTGGGAGCAGACCCGCGGAGTCCCGCGCGCCGACCTTCGCGCCGCCGCCCGGGAGGAGGTGCGGCAGCGCTTCCTCGCGCCGGAGACCGTGGCCCACCACCGCCGGCTCCGGGAGGCCCGCGGGCTCGTTCTCCCGAAGGACATGCCGGCCGAGATGCAGGCCGCCGTCCGCGCGCGCCAGGTCGAGCGCGTGCTCGCAGACTTGGACGTCCCCACCCTGGTTCGCCGCACCCGGGAGGTGGCGCTCACCCCGGGGAGCCCTGGGACGGCACGCGCCGCCGCGGAGCTCCTTGGGCGGCTCCGCCCCGCCCTGGCCGACCTCCGGCTGCGCGGCCACCTGGCCGCCGCGCAGCTCGCCGAGACGGCCCGGCAGGACCGTGGGCTCTTCCACAGCGGCCTGGATGAGGCCGTGCTTCCCGGCGAGCGGCGCGGCGAGGCGCACGAGCGAAGCATCGACCGCTGGCTCGAGCGAAGCGGCCGGGAGGGCGCCCTC
>DATABU010000336.1:0-6464 GCA_036259415.1 Longimicrobiaceae bacterium | reverse complement strand
GATCCGCCGCGCCGCCTCGCGCAGCCGCTCCTCCGGGCTGGTGAGCGCGATGCGGAAGAAGCCCTCGCCCCCCGCTCCCAGCGCGGCCCCCGGCGTGACCGCCACCCCCTGCTCCAGCAGGAGGCGCCGCGCCCAGGGCTCGGACGAGGTCCCCTCCGGGAGCGGGACCCACAGGTACATGGTGGCCCGCGGCGACTCCACCGCCAGCCCCACCTCGCGCAGCCCCTCCACCGCCGCGTCGCGCCGGCCGCGGAACACCTCCAGGTTCCCGGGGAGCCACTCGTCGCGCGTGCGGAGCGCCGCCGCGGCCGCGTGCTGCACGAAGAGCGGGAGCCCGGTGTCCGCGAAGGTCTTCACCCGCTGGAGCGCGGCGACGATCCCCGGGCACCCCACGGCCCAGCCGACGCGCCAGCCGGTCATGTTGTACGTCTTGGAGAGCGAGTGGAACTCCACGGCCACCTCCCGCGCGCCGGGGATCTCCAGGATGGAGGGCGGCACGTAGCCGTCGAAGGCGATCTCCGAGTAGGCGTTGTCGTACGCCAGCACCACGTCGTGCTCGCGGCAGAACGCGACCGCGTCCTCCAGGTAGTCGCGCGGGGCCTCTGCGGCGGTGGGGTTGTTGGGGTAGTTGAGGTAGAGGATCTTCGCCCGCCGCGCCACCTCCGAGGGGACGTCCTCCAGCGGGACCAGGAAGCGGTTCCCGGGCCGCAGCGGCACCACGTGCGCCTCGCCGCCGGCCAGCAGCGTCCCGCCCAGGTACGCCTGGTAGCCCGGGTCGGGGATGATGGTCACGTCGCCCGGGTCCAGCAGGGCGAAGGGGAGGTGGAAGATCCCCTCCTTGGAGCCGATCAGCGGGAGCACCTCGCGGTATGCGTCCACCGCCACGCCGAAGCGCCGCTGCATGAAGCGGACGATCTCCTCGCGGAAGTCCGCCAGGCCGAGCTGGTGGGCGTAGCGCGAGCTGGCCGGGTCCAGGACCGCTTCGCGCAGCGCCTCCTGCGCCGCGGGCGGCGGGGCGAGGTCCGCGTCGCCGGCCCCCAGGTCGATCACGTCGACGCCCCGGGCGCGCAGGTCGCGCTTGATGGCGGGGACGTCCTGGAGCGGGTACGGCGGAAGGCCGCTCAGGCGCTGGCAGATGTCGGGCATGCTTTCGTGGTCGATTCGGGCTCTTGGGCGTGGGGCCGCTCCGGCTCCGGGAGCCCGCCCCCGGATCTCCCTGCGCAATGTAGTGGGTACTGCGGGGAACCGCGAACCGCAACGGCAAAAAGCCCCTCCCCCGGAACGGGGGAGGGTGGCGAGCCCGAGGCGAGCCGGGTGGGGGCCCGCCTACGCGGGCGTCGGCTCGGGGGGGCCCTCCCGGCCGGCCGCGCCCATCCGCAGCGCCAGCAGGACGGCGCCGACGGTGATGGCCACGTCGGCGACGTTGAAGACGAAGGGGAAGTAGCTCACCAGGATGAAGTCGGTGACCGCGCCGTTCAGGAGGCGGTCGCCCAGGTTGCCGAGCGCTCCGGCCAGCACCAGCGCCGCGGCGTAGCGCAGCGGCCGGTCGCGGGTGGTGCGGATTAGGTGGACGCAGACCGCGATGCCCACCAGGCTCGCGAGGGCGAGCAGCCCGACCCGCCAGGCCGTCGCGTCTCCCGCGAAGGCGCTGAACGCCACGCCGGTGTTGCGGCGGTGGGTGAGGAAGACCCAGCCGTCCACCACCGTGTGCCAGTCGCCGACGGGAAGGCGGTTCTGGACCCAGAACTTGGAGAGCCAGTCCGCGGCGGTGACGGCGGCCACCAGCACGGCCAGGGCGCGGCTGCGCGCCAGCCGGGTCACGCGGCCACCACCGGGTTGCGCACCGAGCCGACGCCGGGGACCTCCACCTCCACCACGTCGCCCGGGTGGAGCTGCGAGACCCCCGCGGGGGTGCCGGTGGCGATCACATCGCCCGGCTCCAGCGTCATGATGGCCGAGACGTACGCCACCAGCGCGGGGATGTCGAAGGCCATGTCGCGCGCGTGCCCGTGCTGCCGGACCTCACCGTTGACGCGGCAGATCACCTCCAGCTCGCGCCAGTCCACCCGCTCGGCCGGGACCACCGCGCCCATGGGGCAGAAGGAGTCGAAGCCCTTGGCACGCGCCCACTGGCCGTCCGTCTTCTGGAGGTCGCGGGCGGTGACGTCGTTGAGCGCCGCGAAGCCGCCCACGTAGCGCATGGCCCGCTCGCGGTCCACGTGCCGCGCCCGCGAGCCGATCACCACCGCGATCTCGCCCTCGTGCTCCACCCGCTGCGACTCTGGCGGCAGGACGACGGGGTCGCCCTCCTCCACCAGCGCCGAGGGCGGCTTGAAGAAGAGGAGCGGGCGCTCGGGCACCTCGTTCCCCAGCTCGCGGGCGTGCTCCAGGTAGTTGCGGCCGACGCAGACGATCTTGGACGGGTGCGGGGTGCGCATGGGGAATCGTGAAGGTACGGAGTGGGCGACGGGCTACCCCGCGCGGAGCGCGGCCTGGCGGCGGTCGTAGAAGCGGGCCATCTCGTCGCGGACCTCGCGCCAGGGGCCGAAGCGCACGGGCACGTCGGGGAGCGAGTCCACAAAGTAGCGGCCGTAGCTCTTCTTCGCGATGCGGCCGTCCAGCACCAGCACCACGCCGTGGTCGTCCCGGGAGCGGATCAGCCGGCCGAAGCCCTGCTTCATCCGGATGGCCGCGCTGGGGAGCATGTAGCTCATGAACGAGTTCCCGCCCGCCTGCTCGATGGCCTCGATGCGCGCGGCGGTGACCGGCTCCGTGGGCACCTTGAAGGGGAGCTTGGGGATCACCAGCCCCCGCAGCGGGTGGCCGGGGACGTCCACTCCCTCCCAGAACGAGGTGGTCCCCAGCAGGATCCCCCGCCCGGAGGCGGCGAAGCGCTGCACCAGCTGGGCGCGCGGGCCCTCTCCGTGAACGAAGAGCGGCCACTCCAGGTCCACCCTGCGCCGGCGCAGCTCGCCGGCCACGTGGCGCAGCGCGCGGTACGAGGTGAAGAGCACGAACAGCCCGCCGTCGGAGATCTTCGCGTGCTCGATCACCGCGCGCACCGTGGCCTCGTCGTGGCGCGGGTCGGAGTCGCCGGCGGGGACCGGCAGGTCGGTGGGGACCACCAGCAGCGCCTGCTCCGAGTAGTCGAACGGCGACGGGTACACCGCCTCCTCCACCCGCAGCTCGTCGTCCTCCTCCCCGTCGTCGCGCCGATCCCACAGCCCCAGCCGGTTTCGCACGAAGCGGAAGTTGCCCTGCGTCGCCAGGGTGGCGGAGGTCAGCACCACGCTGGGGACCTTCTGGAAGACGGACTCGCGCAGGACGCCGGAGAGGTCCAGCGGCGCGGCGGAGAGCGTCAGGTTCCCCTCCCGCCCCTCGCGCTCCGCCTGGCGCTCCATCCAGCGCACCATCTTCAGCCCGTCCTCGCCGGGGCGGAGCGAGGCGCGGAGGGCGTCGGCGGCGCTCTCCACCCGGTTGGCGGCGCCGCGCAGCTCCATCAGCTGCGGCTCCAGCATCTCCCGGAGCGCCTCGTCCAGCCCGATGCGCTCGCGCAGCAGCTCCATCCCCTTGAGGAGCGAGCCGAGGTTGTCCAGCAGCCCCCCGAGCGCGTCGTCCAGCCCCAGCACCCACACCGGGTGCCGCGCGAAGTCGTCGTGGAGGCGCACCATGGTCGCGCCCGCCTCCTTGAACACGTCCTCCAGGAAGGAGAACACGGTGGCGGCACGCTCGCGGGCCCCCTCAAGCGCGGGGAGGAGCTTCTCGGAGACGTGGTCCAGCGCGCCGCGGGCCAGCAGGTCGTCCGGCCGCAGCCGCAGCGCCTCGGAGAAGGCGGGGAGGAGCCCCTTCTTGCGGTTCTCCAGGCGGGAGAGGGTGCGGAAGAGCCCCCGCCGCGAGACGGTGGCGCCCAGGTGGCTGGTGGCGGACTCCTCCAGGTTGTGCGCCTCGTCCAGGATCAGGCGGCGGTACTGGGGGAGCACGGCGGGCGCGGTCCAGTTCCCCTGCATCCGCCGCACGGCCAGGTCGGAGAAGAGGAGATGGTGGTTGACCACCACCACGTCGGCCGAGGAGGCGTCGCGGCGCGCGCGCTGGTAGAAGCACTCCTCGAAGTGGGGGCACTTGGCGCGCAGGCACACGTCCGACTCGGACGACACCTCGTCCCACACCTCGGCGGAGGGGCGGAAGGACAGGTCGGAGAGCGAGCCGTCCTGCGTCTTCTTCAGCCACTCCACGATGGAGGCCAGCTCGGCCTGCTTCTGCCCGTCGAAGAGCGCGGGGCCGGTCTCCTTCGCCAGCAGGGCGCGGCGGATGGAGACGTAGTTGCGGCGCCCCTTCACCAGCGCGAAGCGGAAGGGCTCCCCCAGCGCGCGGCGCAGGAAGGGGAGGTCCTTCTCGACCAGCTGCTCCTGGAGGTTGATGGTGTTGGTGGAGACGACGGTGCGCTCGCGGTTCTGGAGAGCCCAGCGGATGGCCGGGAGGAGGTACGCCACCGACTTCCCGGTCCCCGTCCCCGCCTCCGCGATCCCCACCCCGCCCTCGTTGTAGACCCCTGCGATCATCCGCGACAGGCCGCGCTGCTGCGGGCGGTCCTCGTAGCGGGGGTGCCGCGCGGCGACGGGGCCGTCCGGCCCCAGGTCGGCGTCGATGCGGTCCAGGTCCAGCGGCTCGGCCCCCGCCTCCGCGGGGGGCTCCACCACCACGTACAGCGCGGACGCCTCGTTGTCGGTGATGGCGAAGCCGACGCCCTGCTCCCAGAGCTGCGCCGCCACGGCCAGGTCTGCCTCGGAGGGGTCCAGCCGCCCGGAGGGGTGGTTGTGGACGAGCAGCCCGCCCGGCTCGGGGGAGCGCACCGTCGCCAGCACCGCCGTGGCGTGCCCGCGGGCCACCACGCGCGGCTCCACGACCTCGCCATCGTCGCCCACGCGCGCGAGGAAGCACACCTCGTTGCCGCGGGCGCGCGCGATCTCCCGCCGGATCAGCTCGGCGGCTTCGAGCGTCAGGTAGAGGTCGGAGGAAGTGGACGGCGGCATCCCCTCGGTACCGTGGACGGGTCGGGCGGTTCCCCGCGGCGCGGGGGCGTCCGCCGCGCTCAGCCGATCTCCGTGGCGGGGTCCGCCTCGGCGAGCGCCTGCCGGAGCGCGGCCTCGTCGTCGTCGGCGACGGCGGCGGCGTAGAGGAAGCCCACCCGCACCGGCTCGTCCGGCTCCTCCGGGCAACGGAAGCGCGCCGCCGCGATCCCCAGCTCGGTGGGGGCGGGGTGCCCGTGGAGGATCTCCACCAGCCAGCCCCGCCCGCGCTCGTCCTGGAAGATGGCCCTGTCCTTCTGCATCGGTCCGCCCGTCGCCTGTGAGGGTGTCCCCGCCGCGGCTTGCGGCGGGCCGCCGGGGATGATAACACCTCACGGAGGACGGCGGCGAATCTCCCTGGACGCGGAGGGGTCCGATGGGCGGGAGCACGGCGGAGGACGGGGTGCGGGAGCGGCTGGAGCGGGCCGCGGAGGGGCTCCTGTTCGTCAGCGAGACCGAGTCGCAGTTCGAGTACGTCGAGCTGCCCGGCGCCGGGGAGGGCGCGCTGACGCCGGACGGGGTGCGCGCGGCGCTCGGTGAGCCGGAGGGGACGCCGGTGTCCGAGCTGACGCTCGACCGGTTCCTGGCCGGCCACGTCGAGGAGGCCGACCCCGCCGATCCGGTGGCGCGGGAGAACGTCGCCCGCTTCGCCGCGCTCAAGCAGGCGCTCGCGGAGTGCCTGTCCGGCGTGACCGTCTTCCGCGTGGGCGACGTGCAGGTGCGCTACTATGCGCTCGGCCGCGCGCCCGGCGGCGGGGTCGCCGGCCTCGCCGCGTCCGCCCTGGAGACCTGAGCCCCGGCGCCGCAGATGACACCCGACCTCGCCGTGAGCCCCCTGCTGGCCCTGCTCCTCGCCGCCGCGTACGAGGCGGCTCCACGGTCGGACACCGCCCATGGCGGCGTCCGCGAGGGGCCGCGCGCTCCGGTGGCTGCCGTGGCGGACGCGCCCGGCGCGGGGCCGCGCATCGTCGTCAGCGAGGTGATGCCCGACCCGCAGGCGGTGCCCGACGAGGCCGGCGAGTGGATCGAGCTGTACAACGCGGGCGGCGCCCCTGCGGAGCTGCGCGGGTGGAGGCTCGCTTCGCGGTCCGACCCGGGGCACACCGTCTCCCGTTCGCTCGTCGTCCGACCGGGCGCCGCCGTGGTCCTCGCCCGCAACGGGGACGCGGGCGCGAACGGCGGGGTCCGCGCGGACTACGCGTACGGCGGCGACCTGACGCTCGCCAACGGCTCGGACTGGTTGGTGCTGCGGGACGCGCGCGGCGCGGTGGTGGACTCGGTGGGATGGAGCTCGCCGCCGCGGCGGGGCGCCTCCTGGGCGCTGCGCGACCTGGGCGGGGAGCGCGCGGACGTGGCCGGCGCGGCATGGGCCGTCTCGGAGGAGAGCTTCGGGCGGGG
>DATABU010000335.1:0-2004 GCA_036259415.1 Longimicrobiaceae bacterium | reverse complement strand
CACACGCCGCTCTTCCAGGTGATGTTCATCCTCCAGAACAACGAGCAGGGGGAGCTGCGCCTGGGCGGGGCGGGGGTGGAGGCGCTGGGGACGGGCGGGTCGGCGGCGAAGTTCGACCTGACGCTGAGCGTGTGGGACGCGGGGGGGGAGATCCGGGGAGGGCTGGAGTACCGGGCCGCCCTCTGGGACCACGCCACCATGGAGCGGATGCTGGACCACTTCGGCACGCTCCTGGAACAGGTCGCGGCCGACCCCGGCCGGAGGTGCCCGGAGATCCGCCTGCTCCGGACCGCCGAGCGCGAGCGCGTCCTGTGGGAGTGGAACACCACCGACGCCCCTTTCTCCGACGGCGCCTGCCTGCACGAGCTGGTCGAGGCGCAGGCGCGCCGCACTCCCGCGGCGCCCGCCCTCCGCCATGGCCCGCGAACGCTCGCCTACGCCGAGATGGACCGGGCCGCGGACCGCCTCGCCGGCCACCTGCGCACCCGCGGCGTCGTCCCGGAGACCCGGGTGGCGCTCTTCCTGGAGCCCTCCCCGGAGATGGTCGTCGCCCTCCTGGCGGTGCTCAAGGCCGGCGGCGCCTACGTCCCGCTGGACACCGGCAGCCCGCCGGAGCGTCTGGCGTTCCTGCTGGAGGACGCCGGCGCGCGCATGGTGCTGACGCAGGCGGCGCTCGCGGACCGGCTCCCGCGGTGCGGGGTGGAGGCGCTGGTCCTCGACGACGTCCCAGCGGACCCGGGCGAGGACGCTCTTTCGCACACCGGCTCGCCCGCCCCCGCGCACGCACCGTCGCCGGAGAACCTGGCGTACGTCATCTACACCTCCGGCTCCACCGGCCGCCCCAAGGGCGTCGCCGTGCCGCACCGGGGCGTCTGCAACTCCACGGAGGCGTACATCCGCGCCTACGGGATCCGCCCCGGCTCGCGGGTGCTCCTCTTCGCGCCGCTGCACTTCGACGCCTCGGTGCTGGACGTCTTCACCGCGCTCTGCTCCGGGGCGACCCTGGTCGTGGCCCCGCGCGAGGAGATGATGCCGGGCGACGGGCTGGTCGGCCTCCTCCGGCACGAGCGGATCACGCACCTCAAGATCACCCCCTCCGCGCTGGCGGTGACGCCCCCCGCGGCGCTTCCCGAGCTGGAGGCGGTCATGGTCGGGGGCGAGACGTGCAGCGCCGAGCTGGTGGCGAGCTGGGGTCCGGGACGGCGCTTCTTCAACGGCTACGGCGCCACCGAGCACAGCGTGCGCTGCACCGCGATGCTCTGCACGGACGGCACGCAGCCGCCCCCGGTGGGGCGGCCGATCGCCAACGCGCGCCTGTACGTGCTGGACCCGCACTTCGAGCCGGCTCCGGTGGGCGTGCCGGGGGAGGTGTTCATGGCCGGCCTCCCGGTGACCCGCGGCTACCTCGGCCGGCCGGGGCTCACGGCCGAGCGGTTCCTCCCGGACCCGTTCCGGGACGAGCCCGGCGCGCGCATGTACCGCTCGGGCGACCGGGGGCGCTGGCGGGCGGACGGGACGCTGGAGTTCGTCGGGAGGACGGACTTCCAGGTCAAGGTGCGCGGCTTCCGCATCGAGCCCGGCGAGATCGAGGCCGCGCTGCTGGAGCACCCCGCGCTCGTGGACGCGGTGGTGGTGGCGCGGGAGGGCGGAGCGGGGGAGCGGAGGCTCGTGGGCTACGTGGTGCCGGAGGCGGCGGCGGAGGTGACGGCGGCGGCGCTGCGGGCGCACCTGAAGGAACGGCTGCCGGAGTACATGGTCCCCTCCGCGGTGGTGGTGCTGGAGAGGCTGCCGCTGACTGCGAACGGGAAGGTGGACCGGCGGGCGCTGCCGGAGCCGGAGCCCGCCACGGGTGAGGGCTACGTGGCGCCGCGGACTCCGGCGGAGGAGCTGGTGGCGGGGATCTGGGCGGAAGTGCTGAAGGTGGAGCGCGTGGGTGCGACGGACGACTTCTTCGCGCTCGGCGGACACAGTCTGCTGGCCACCCGGGTGGTCTCGCGGCTGCGG
>DATABU010000334.1:0-1542 GCA_036259415.1 Longimicrobiaceae bacterium | reverse complement strand
ATCGGGGTGTGGGTGAGCACCCCCGCGCTGCTGGACAGCCTGCCGGAGGCGGACTTCCCGGCGCTGCGCACCATCAGCACGGGCGGGGAGCGCTGCCCGGCGGAGACCGCGGCGCGGTGGTCGCGCGGGCGGCGGCTGGTGAACATGTACGGGCCGACGGAGACGACCATCTACACCACGGCGCACGAGTGCGCGCCGGGGGTGGCGGTGGCGCCGCCCATCGGCCGGCCGGTGGAGGGCGCGCGCGTCTACGTGCTGGACGCGTGGGGCGAGCCCGCGCCGATCGGCGTGCCGGGCGAGCTGTACGTGGGCGGCGCGGGGGTGGCCCGCGGCTACCTGGAACGGCCCGCACTGACGGCGGAGCGCTTCGTCCCCGACGCCTTCGGCGGGGAGCCGGGGGCGCGCACGTACCGCACGGGCGACCGGGCGCGCTGGCGCGCAGACGGTGAGCTGGAGTACCTGGGCCGCCTGGACGAGCAGGTCAAGGTGCGCGGCTTCCGCATCGAGCTGGGCGAGATCGAGGGCGCGCTGCGGCGGAGCGAGGGAGTCGCCGACTGTGTGGTCGTGGCCCGCGAGGACGTGCCCGGGGAGAAGCGGCTGGTGGCGTACGTGGTGGGCGACGTGGAGGCGGGAGTCCTGCGCGAGCACCTGCGCCGGGATCTCCCGGAGTACATGGTGCCGGCAGCTGTCGTCCCGCTGGAGCGGCTTCCGCTGACGCCGAGCGGCAAGCTGGACCGCAGGGCGCTGCCGGCGCCGGACTTCGCCCTGGCGGAGGGGCGCTACGTGGCTCCTCGGACGCCGACGGAGGAGGTGCTGGCGGAGATCTGGGCGGAGACGCTGCGCCTGGAGCGGGTGGGGGTGACGGAGAGCTTCTTCGAGCTGGGCGGGCACTCGCTGCTGGCCACGCGGGTGGTCTCGCGGGTGCGGCAGGTGTTCGGGGTGGAGGTGCCGCTGCGGGCGCTGTTCGAGGGACCCACGGTGGCGGAGCTGGCCGGGCGCGTGGAGGAGATCCGGCGCGCGGGGGCGCCCGCGCTGCCGCCGGTGGTGCCGACCGGGCGCACGGGACCGCTGCCGCTGTCCTTCGCGCAGGAGCGGCTCTGGCTGGTGGACCAGATGGAGCCGGGAAGCGCCGTCTACAACATCCCCGTGGCCTGGCGCCTGGGGGGTGCGCTGGACGAGGCCGCGCTGGAGCGCGCGATGGGCGAGGTCGTCCGGCGCCACGAGGCGCTGCGGACCACGTTCGCGGAGGTGGACGGATCTCCGGTGCAGGTGATCGCACCCTTCGGCGGGTTCGCGCTGCCGGTGGAGGACCTGTCGGGCCTGAGCGAGGCGGATCGCGAGGCGGCGCTCAGGCAGCGTGCTCGCGACGAGGCGGCACGGCCCTTCGACCTCTCGGCGGGCCCGCTCTTCCGTGCGGCGCTGCTGCGGCTGGGCGCCGAGGATCACGTGCTGCTGCTCTCGGTGCACCACATCGTCAGCGACGGCTGGAGCATGGGGGTGCTCTTCCGCGAGCTGGCGGCGCTGTACGCGGCGTACCGCGAG
>DATABU010000333.1:0-12567 GCA_036259415.1 Longimicrobiaceae bacterium | reverse complement strand
CGCTGGAGAGCTACCTGGAGCGCGTCTTCCCCGACGACCGCGAGCGGGTGCGGGCCACCGTGGAGGACGTGCTCCGCGGCGGGGAGGGGTACGCGCTGGAGCACCGGGTGGTGCGCGCCGACGGGGGAGTGCGCGGGCTCTCCGCCACCGGGGCGGTGGTCTCGCGCGAGCCCCCGCGGCTGGCCGGGACGGCGCTGGACGTGACGGAGCGCAGGGACGCGGAGGACAGGGAGCGGGAGCTGCTGCGCGCGTGGGCCGCCCGCGTGGAGGCGGAGGAGGCGGAGCGGCGCACTGCCTTCCTGGCGGACGCGGGCGCCGTGCTCGCCGCATCGCTGGACTACGAGGCCACCCTGGAGAGCCTGGCCCGGCTGGCGGTCCCCCGGCTGGCGGACTGGTGCGCCGTGGACGTGCTGGACGAGCACGGCGCGGTCCGCCGCCTGGCCGTGGTCCACCCGGACCCGGAGCGGGAGCGGCTCGCCCGGGAGCTGGAGGAGCGCTATCCCGCCGACCCGGACGCGCCGGTCGGGGTGCCGCACGTGCTCCGCACCGGCGAGCCGGAGCTGGGCGCGCGGATCCCGGACGAGCTGCTGGAGGCCGGCGCCCGCGACGCGGAGCACCTGCGCATCCTGCGCGAGCTGGGGCTCAGCTCGTACATGGTGGTCCCGCTGGTGGCGCGCGGGAGCGTGCTGGGGGCCATCAGCCTGGTGTCGGCGGAGTCGGACCGGCGCTACGACGAGGCCGACCTGGCGCTGGCCCGGCAGCTCGCCGACCGGGCGGCGCAGGCGGTGGACAACGCCCGGCTCTACCGCGAGGCGGAGCGGGCGCGCGAGCAGGCGCAGCGCATGCTGGAGAGCGCCACCGGGGCGCAGGAGGCGCTGCGCCGTAGCGAGGAGCGCTACCGCTTCCTGGCCGACTCCATCCCCCAGCTGGTGTGGACCACCCGCGCCGACGGCTACCACGAGTACTACAACCGCCGCTGGTACGAGTACACCGGGCTGGCGTACGAGGAGACGCGCGGCGAGGGATGGAACGCGGTGCTGCACCCCGACGACCGGGAGCGCGCCCGGGACCGCTGGAGGCAGTCTCTGGAGACCGGCGAGCCGTACTCCATCGAGTACCGCTTCCGCCGCCACGACGGCGCCTACCGCTGGTTCCTGGGGCAGGCGCTCCCCTTCCGCGAGGAGGGGGGCGCAGTCACGCGCTGGTTCGGCACCTGCACCGACATCGACGACCGCAAGGCCGCCGAGGCGGAGCGCGACCGCCTGATCGCCGCCCTGGCCACCGAGCGGGAGCGGCTGCGGGAGATCTTCCGCCGGGCCCCCGCCTTCATCGCCACGCTGCGGGGGCCGGACCACGTCTTCGAGACCGCCAACTCGTCCTACCACCAGCTGGTGGGGCACCGCGAGGTGGTCGGCAGGCCGGTCCGGGAGGCGCTCCCCGAGGTGGTGGAGCAGGGCTTCGTGGAGCTGCTCGACCGCGTCTACCACCGCGGCGAGCCGTTCGTGGGGAGCGAGATGCGAATCCTCCTGCAGCGCACCCCGGGCGCGGAGCCGGAGGAGGCGTTCGTGAACTTCGTGTACCAGCCGGTGCGCGAGGCGGACGGGTCGGTGGGGGGGATCTTCGTGCACGGCGTGGACGTCACCGAGCAGGTGAGCGCCCGCATGGAGATCGAGCGCAAAGCCGAGGAGCTGGCCCGCGTCGCCCGGGCGCTGGAGGCGAGCAACCGCGAGCTGGACCAGTTCGCGTACGTGGCCTCGCACGACCTGAAGGCGCCGCTGCGGGGGATCGCCAACCTGTCGCAGTGGATCGAGGAGGACCTGGGCGCGGGGGTGCCCGGGGAGACGCGCGAGCACCTGGAGCTGATGCGCGGGCGGGTGCAGCGCATGGAGGGGCTGATCGACGGGATCCTGGCCTACTCCCGCGCCGGCCGCGTCCGCGAGAAGCCGGAGCGGGTGGACGTGGGGGCGCTGCTGGAGGAGACGCTCGACCTGCTGGCCCCGCCGGACGGGACCGTGGTGGAGGTGGGGCCCATGCCGACGCTGTGCGCGGAGCGCCTCCCCCTGCAGCAGGTGTTCCTGAACCTGGTGGGGAACGCCGTCAAGTACACCCGGCGCCCAGGCGCGCGGGTGGAGGTCACGGCGGAGGAGCGCGGCGCCTTTCACGAGTTCGGCGTGCGGGACAACGGTCCGGGGATTGCCCCCGAGTACCACGACCGTATCTTCGGGATCTTCCAGACGCTGCAGGCCCGCGACAAGGTGGAGGGGACAGGGATCGGCCTCTCCCTGGTGCGCAAGATCGTGGAGAGCCGCGGCGGCCGCGTCTGGGTGGAGTCCGCGGAGGGGGAAGGGGCGGTGTTCCGCTTCCTCTGGCCGCACACGACCGCAGCCGGAGAGTGAGCCGTGGCCGACGAGAAGATGCTCAACATCCTCCTGGTGGAGGACGACGAGGTGGACGTGATGAACGTCCGCCGCGCCTTCAAGAAGAACAACATCTGCAACCCGCTCTGGGTCGCGGGGAACGGCGAGGAGGCGCTGGAGATGCTCCGCGGCCCGGACCTCCCCCGCGACCGCCGGCTGGTGCTCCTGGACCTGAACATGCCGCGCATGAACGGGATCGAGTTCCTGCGCGCGCTGCGGACCGACCCGGAGCTGGGGGGCACCCCGGTGGTGGTGCTCACCACCTCGGCCGACGAGCGCGACCGGGTGGACGCTTACAACCTCAACGTCGCCGGGTACATCCTGAAGCCGGTCACCTTCGTGAACTTCGTGGAGGCCATGGCGACCCTGAACAAGTACTGGTCGCTGGTTGAGATGCCGTGACCCCGGCGACACCCCATCCCGCCCCCTGATGGACGAGGAACGGCTCAGGATCCTGCTGGTCGAGGACGACCGGGTGGACCGCATGGCGGTGCAGCGGGCACTGCGGGCGGCCGGCCTCTCCGCCGAGGTGGTGGAGGCCGGCGACGTGGCGGCCGCGCTGGAGGCGCTGCGCGGCGGCTTCTTCGACTGCGTGCTGCTGGACTACCAGCTCCCCGGCGGCGACGGCACCCGGGTGCTGCGCGACGCCCGGGCGGAGGGGATCGCCGCGCCGGTGGTGATGCTCACCGGCCAGGCGGACACCCGCACCGCCGTGGAGCTGATGAAGGAGGGCGCGTCCGACTACCTGGACAAGGCGGGGCTCACCCCCGAGCGGCTGGAGCGGAGCATCCGCCACGCGGTGCGCGTGCACCGCGCCGAGATGCAGGCCGGCCGGGCGCAGGCGGCGCTGCGCGAGGAGGAGGAGCGCTACCGCCTGGTGACGCGCGCCACCAATGACATCATCTGGGACTGGGACCTGGGCACCGGCGAGATCCTCTGGAACGAGGCGCTGGGGCGGGTCATGGGGTACGCGGCGACGCCCCTGCGCACCCCGGTGGAGTGGTGGTACGAGCAGGTCCACCCGGACGACCGGGAGCGGGTGGTGGGCGGGATCCGCGCCGTGATCGACGGGAGCGGAGAGGTGTGGTCCGACGAGTACCGCTTCCGCCGCGCCGACGGCGGCTGGGCCGAGGTCCGCGACCGGGGCTACGTCTCGCGCGACCCGGAGGGGCGCCCCACCCGGATGATCGGCTCCATGGAGGACTTCACCGACCAGCGCCGCGCCGAGCGCGCTCTGCGCGAGGCCGAGGAGCGGGTGCGGCTGGCGACCGAGTCGGCCGAGGTGGGGACCTGGGACTTCAACCCGGCCACCGGCGAGCTGCGCTGGTCGGAGCGCTGCAAGGCGGCGTTCGGCCTCCCCCCCGACGCCGAGGTGGACTACGCGACCTTCCTGGCCCGCGTGCACCCCGAGGACCGGGAGCGCGCCGACGAGGCGGTGCGCCGGTCGCTGGACCCGGGGAGCGGGGGCGAGTACGACGTGGAGTACCGCTCGCTCTGGCCGGACGGCACCGTCCGCTGGATCGTCGCCAAGGGGCGCGCGTTCTTCGACGGGGAGGGCCCCACCCGCCGGGCCGTGCGCTTCATCGGCACGGTGCTGGACATCACCGGCCGCAAGCGCGCCGAGGAGGAGCGGGAGCGCGCCCTCCACGCCCGCGACCGCTTCTACGCCGCCATGAGCCACGAGCTGCGCACCCCCATCAACGCCGTCCTGGGCTACAACGACCTCCTCCTGGCCGGGATCTACGGCCCTCTGAACGCGCAGCAGGAGCAGGGGCTGGAGCGGGGGCAGCGCGCCGCGCGCCACCTGCTGGAGCTGGTCAACGACGTGCTGGACCTCTCCAAGCTGGAGGCGGGGAAGACGGAGATCCAGGCGGAGGAGGTGGACGTCGCCGAGCTGGTGGAGGAGCTGTTCGTGACCGTCCGCCCGCTGGCCGCGGAGAGCGGCTCCGACCTGCGCAGCACCTGCGGCCCGGGGGTCTCCCGCATCCGCACCGACCCCCGCCGCGTGCGGCAGATCCTCCTGAACCTCCTCTCCAACGCCATCAAGTTCGGGGAGGGGCACCCGATCGAGGTGCGCTGCGCCCGCGCGCCGCTGGGCGGCGTGGTGCTGGAGGTGGTGGACCGCGGCCGGGGGATCGCCGCCGCGGACGTCGACCGCATCTTCGACGAGTTCGTGCAGCTCCCCGGCGGGAGCACCGGGGGGACGGGGCTGGGGCTCGCCATCTCGCAGCGGCTGGCCCGGCTGCTGGGGGGCTCGCTGGAGGTGGACTCCGAGCCCGGGGCGGGGAGCACCTTCCGCCTCCGCCTCCCCGCCGACTCGCCGGAGGGCGTCGGCCACGCCGGGCCGCCCCGCGACGACGCTGCCGTCGCCTGATCCCTCCCGATCCCGAAGCCGAATGCTCCCCGTAGTCCAGCCCGACCCCCGCGCCGCCCGCCTGGAGCGCGCCCTCCGCCAGACCGTGCGCGGGGAGGTGCGCTTCGACGCCAAGAGCCGCCTCCTCTACAGCACCGACGCCTCGCTCTACCAGGTCGTGCCGGTGGGGGTGGTGCTCCCCCGCGACGAGGAGGACGTGCAGGCGGCGCACCGCCTGGCCGCGGAGCACGGCGTCGCCGTCCTCCCCCGCGGCGGCGGCACCGCGCTCGCCGGGCAGACGGTGGGTGCGGCGCTGGTGCTGGACTTCGGCAAGTACATGAACCGGGTGCTGGAGGTGGACCCGGAGCGCCGCCGCGCCCGGGTGGAGCCCGGGGTGCGGCTGGACCGCCTGAACCGCGCCGCCGCCCCGCACCGCCTGCAGTTCGGGCCGGACCCCGCCACCATCCGGCAGTGCTGCCTGGGCGGGATGATCGGCAACAACTCGTGCGGCGCGCGCTCGCTGGCCTACGGCAAGACCGGCGACCACGTGCACACCCTGGACTGCGTGCTGCACGACGGCACCGCCGCGCGCTTCGGCCCCGTCGCCCGCGACGCGGTGGCGGCGCTCCCCGGCGCGGAGGGCCGCATCGCCCGCGAGGTGCTGGGGATCCTGGAGCCGCACCGCGAGGGGGTGCTGGCGCGCTACCCCAAGATCCCGCGCCGCGTCTCCGGATACAACTTCGACGCCATGCTGGAGGCGCCGGAGCTGAACCTGGCGCACCTGGTGGTGGGCTCCGAGGGAACGCTGGCGACCATCGTGGAGGCGGAGCTGGGGCTGGTGCCGCTCCCCGCCGCGCGCGCCCTGGTGCTGCTCTCCTTCCGGGGACGCTGGGACTCCATGGACGCCATCCCCCACATCCTCCCGGAGCGGAGCCTGTCCGCGCTGGAGATCGTGGACTCGCGGGTGCTCCAGGGCGCACGCGAGCTGTTCGAGTTCCGCGCCACCGCGGCGCTGGTGGAGCCGGACGCGCTGGGGGTGCTCTTCTGCGAGTTCTCTGGAGATTCCCCGGAGGAGGTGGCGGAGCTGGCGAGCGACTTCGCCGCCCGCGCCCCGCGGCTCCCCGGCGCCCCGGTCGCCGGCGTGTTCCTGGACCCGGCGGTGCAGACCGCGGCCTGGGCGCTGCGCCAGGCGGCCACCGGCCTGCTGTACCGCACCACGCCCACGCGCGACATCAAGCCGCAGGAGTTCGTGGAGGACACCGGGATCGCCCCGGAGAGGCTGGGCGCCTACACCCGCCGCTTCGAGGAGGTCGTCGCCCGGCACGGGACCACGCTGGGCTTCTTCGGCCACGCGGGGCACGGCTGCCTGCACATCCGCGTGGACCTGAACCTGAAGCGCGGCGACGACGTGCGCCGCATGCAGGCCATCGCAGGCGACATCGCCGCGCTGGTGGTGGAGTTCGGGGGCTCGCTCTCGGGCGAGCACGGCGACGGGCTGGCGCGCTCGGAGTTCCTCCCCCTGATGTTCGGCGACGAGGTCATCGAGCTGCACCGGCGGGTCAAGCACGTCTTCGACCCGGAGGGGCGGATGAACCCCGGGGGGAAGATCGTCCCCCCCTACCAGCGCATGTCCGACAACCTCCGCTTCGGCGAGGCGTACGCCGCGGAGGCGCCGGAGACCTGGTTCGACTACTCCGAGGACGGCGGCTGGGACAAGGCGGTGGAGAAGTGCAACGGGATGGCCGTCTGCCGCAAGCTGGACGCGGGGACCATGTGCCCCTCGTTCATGGTGACGCTGGAGGAGGAGCACACCGTCCGCGGCCGCGCCAACTCCCTGCGCGAGGCCATGCGCGGGAGCCTCCCGGGGATGCGCAGCGAGGAGACGCTGGAGGCGCTCGACCTCTGCCTCCAGTGCAAGGCGTGCAAGACGGAGTGCCCCGTTGGGGTGGACATGGCGCGCTACAAGGCGGAGTTCCTGGCGCAGCACTTCCGGGAGACGGGGACGCCCGCGGCGGCGCACTTCTTCGGACGGATCCACGACCTCGCGCGGCTGGGGAGCGTCTCCCCCCGGCTCGCCAACCTGGGGAGCACCCTCTTCGGCGGCGCGATGAAGGCGGCGGCGCACGTGGACCCGCGCCGCAAGCTCCCGACCTTCGACCGGAAGCCCTTCCGGCGGGAGTGGCGGGGGAGCCGGTCCTCCACCGGCGCCCGGCCGACGGTGGTCCTGTTCGACGACACCTTCCACAACTTCTTCCAGGCCGGGCCGCTGCGCGCCACCGCCACGGTGCTGGAGAGGGCCGGGTTCCGGGTGGTGCTCCCCCGGCGGCAGGTGTGCTGCGGGCGCGCCGCCATCTCCAAGGGGCTGCTGGACCACGCCCGCGACAAGCACCGGGAGCTGCTGGACACGCTGGCGCCGGAGGTGGAGCGCGGCGCGAAGATCGTGGGCGTGGAGCCCAGCTGCATCCTCACCCTGCGCGACGAGCTGCCGGACCTGGTGCGCGACCCCCGCGCGAGGGCGGTCGCCGGCGCGGCGATGATGCTGGAGGAGCTCCTGCTGGGGCTCCCCGACTGGCGCCCGGGGCGGCTGGAGCGGCGCGCCGTGGTGCACGGGCACTGCCACCAGAAGGCGCTGGTGGGGATGGAGCCCACGAGGCAGGTGCTCTCGCGGGTGGAGGGGCTGGAGTTCACCATCCTGGACTCCGGCTGCTGCGGGATGGCGGGGTCGTTCGGGTACGAGCGGGGGCACTACGAGGTGTCGAAGGCGGCGGGGGAGCGGGTGCTCTTCCCGGCGGTGCGCGGGGCGGCGCCGGACGACCTGGTGGTGGCGCCGGGGTTCTCCTGCCGCTCGCAGATCGGCGACTTCTGCGTGGGGCGGAAGGCGATCCACACCGCCGAGCTGCTGGCGATGGCGGAGTAGCGAACAGGAATTGTCAGGCATGGGAGACACCAGCCCGGAAGCGGCGGAGGTCCAGGCGGGCATCCACCGGAGGATGTCGGGCGCGGAACGCCTGAGGCTCGCGATGCAGATGAGCCTCACCGCGCGCGAGCTGGCGCTGGCGCGTCTGCGCGCCCAGCACCCGGACTGGTCGGAGTGGGAGCTGAAGCGCGAGCTGCTGCGCTACGCGTTCGGGTCGGCTCCACTCCCGGAGCCCCTGCGCTGATGGAGGACGTCTTCCGGCGCGTGATCGGCGCCCTGGAGCAGGTCGGAATCCCATACATGCTCACGGGTTCGTTCGCCAGCTCGTATCACGGCGCGCCCCGCGCCACGCAGGACATCGACGTGGTGATCTCGGCCACGCCCGAGCAGCTCACGCGCCTGGTGGAGCTGCTTCCCAGGGCGGAGTACTACGTGGACCGCGGCGCTGCCCTGGAAGCGCATCGGATGCAGGGGCAGTTCAACGTCATCGATCTCGCCACCGGCTGGAAGGTGGACCTGATGATGCGCAAGTCCCGCCCGTTCAGCCAGGAGGAATTCGCGCGACGCTACGTGGTCGATTTCGGTGGGATACGGCTCTCGGTCGCGACCGCTGAGGACGTCCTGATCGCCAAGCTCGAATGGGCGAAGTTGGGAGCATCGCAGCGCCAGATCGAAGACGCGGCGAGCATCCTCAGGATCCGGCTGACTGACATCGACCAGCAGTACATCAGCAGGTGGGTGCGGCAGCTCAGGCTCGACGAGCAGTGGGAGGCCGCACGCCGGATCGCTGGCGTCTCCTCCTGAAGCGGAACCGGCTTGCGGCGCTCGGAGTTCAGCCGCCGCTGCATATTCCATCGGAGCATGGCCTTGAGAGAGCGATCAATCGAGCTGAGGCAGGCGCAGGCGCACCTCGCAGAACTCGTCCACGAGGTGGCCGGCGGTAAGGAAGTCGTCCTGACCGAGGACGGTGAGCCGGTCGCGCGGATCATCCCGATCAGCCGCGCCAAGCCAGGTCCCTGCGAGTTCGGCAGCGCGCGAGGGCAGATCTCCATGTCGGAAGACTTCGACGAGCCGCTGAAAGCTCCGCCCGCCTTGCCGCCAGTCTCCGCCCCGGATGGCGAGGCCCATCTCCCGGCGACTTCCCCCGCCTAGAGCAGCCTACGTGCGCATCTGGACGCTCCACCCGAGGTACCTGGACCCGCAGGGGCTCGTCGCCCTCTGGCGGGAGACCCTCCTGGCGCAGAAGGTCCTCCAGGGTCGGACCCGCGGCTACCGCGCGCACCCGCAGCTCACCCGCTTCCGCGCGCAGGCGGACCCGCTCGCCGCCGTGGCCGCCTACCTGCGGGCCGTGCAGGCGGAGGCGGCTCGGCGCGGCTACCGCTTCGACGCCGCCAGGATCGCCTCCGCGGGGCCGGCCGCGCCGCTGGAGGAGACGCGGGGGCAGCTCCTCTACGAGTGGACGCACCTGCTCCGCAAGCTGGAGACGAGGGCGCCCGCGCTCCACGAGGCGCACCGGGAGGTGGCGGAGCCGGAGCCGCATCCCCTCTTCCGGATCGTCCCGGGCCCCGTCGCCGGGTGGGAGCGCACGCAGACACGCCCCTGACGACAGGCTCCCGCACGGCGCGACGATCACGCGAACCGATGCCGACGATGCACCCAGCCACTCGTTTCGCGTCCGCCGGGCTCGTCCTGGCGTTCTTCGCCTGCGGGCGCGACGTGGAGCCCCGCCCGGCCGCGGAGTCGCAGGCGCCCCGGTCCGGCGCGAGCGCCGCGCCCGCGCCGCAGCAGCGGCCGGAGCGCACCATCGCCTTCACCTTCGACGACCTGCCGATGTCCCGCGACGGGGCATACGGCCCGGAGCGCATGCGGGAGGTCACGGCCCGCATGCTGGACCAGCTCTGCGGCGCGGGGATCGTCGCCGTCGGGTTCGTCAACGAGGACAAGCTCGGCCGCGGCGACCCGGCGGCGCGCACGGCCCTGCTGGAGCGGTGGCTCGACGCGGGGATGGAGCTGGGGAACCACACCTACGGGCACGTCTCCTTCTGGAGCACTCCGCTGGAGGAGTACCAGCGGCAGGTGCTGCGGGGCGAGCGCGCCACGCGCCGGCTGCTGGCGGAGCGCGGGCAGCGGCCCCGGTACTTCCGGCATCCGTACCTGAACACCGGGCCCGACCTGCCGAGCAAGGAGGCGTTCGAGCGCTTCCTGGCCGAGCACGGCTACCAGGTCGCTCCGGTCACGGTGGACAACCTGGACGTGACGTACGCCCTGGCCTACGACAACGCGTACGCGCGGGGGGACAGCGCGCTCATGCGGCGCATCGGCGGGGCGTACCTGGAGCACATGCGCGAGAGCGTCGTCTTTTCCGAGGAGCTCTCGCGGCGCCTGCTGGACCGGGAGCCCGCCCAGGTGCTGCTGCTGCACGCCAACGCGCTCAACGCCGACTACCTGGACGAGCTGGTCGCCATGCTGCGGGAGCGCGGCTACGGCTTCGTCCCCCTCGACCGGGCGCTGGCCGACCCCGCCTACGCGCTCCCGGACCGGTACACCGGCCGGCGCGGGCTCTCCTGGCTGCAGCGCTGGGCAATCACGCGAGGCGAGGAGCCCGGCCGCGAGCCCCGCGAGGCGGAGTGGGTGCGGCGAGTGGCGTACCCGTGAGCCGCCGGACCGCCTTCGGCCGGGTATGTCATTGGGGAGTGCCGCTGTAGGGACGTGAGGATCCCCCGCACTTCGCTTTTGAGGTCGCTATCAGGGATGCTGCCCTGTCGAAGCTCTCCACCAGGCTGCCGCTCAGCATAGTCCCCATGGTCCTGTAGCTCCTCCACCCGATCCGGCACCGGCGCTCCGGCCGCTCTCGCCCGCTTCTCCACCCCCCGCCGGAACTCCCTCACAAGCTCCGCGCGCTCATTCGAGGGGGGATGTCCACCCGGACCGCGGTGTCGCGGTCGTGCGGCGGGTGCCTCGGACGCTAGGCGCTCTGGAGTCGGCGCCGTCGCAGCGACCGGGACACCAGCGCCGTCCCGACGGCCGACCCCGCGCTCAGCGAGGCGATGCAGCCGATCACCGTGGAAGCCAGCAGCCACAGCGGGATCTCGCTGGTCGGCTCCCCCACTGCAAAGGGAAACGCGCCCACCGGCAGACCCGCCGCCGCGCCCAGCGCGGCGAGTCGGGGAAGCGACACCTCATCGATTCGGCGACCGCGCTCCGCGATCCCCAGCAGCACCGAAAAGAGCACACCGCAGATGAAGCCGGGGTACGCCCCGATCGCCACCCACATCTCGTCCATGGAGTTGTCGGGGTCCACGACCAGCCCGATCAGCAAGGCGGCGGGCGCCCACGTCACGGCCCAGCTCAGGCCCCTTCCCGCCGCGCTCCCGATCCGTCTCAGCCAGCTGTTCATCGCTCCTCTCCTTTTCATCTGGGCCTGTTTCGGACGGCGGGCGCTCGATCACGCCCCGCGGGAGCCTGCTGCCGCGCCGAGCGCGGAGAAGACCAGGCGTTGGCCAGCGCCTCGCTTGCGAACCGGGCGCCGCCCACACGACGGCCCGGCTCGGCACCACCGCGACCGCACCGCTCCTCCGCTCAACCGCTTCCTCATCGGCTCCCCGGTGTGAGGGGTCTCGAGCGCAGGGTACTTTACTATGCAAAGTTCTTTGGATCAAGAGGCAGATCCCGGACCAGCACGGGCAGCTCTTCCACGCGCGGCGACGCGGTCGGGACGAAGACGGGCCCCGGCAGCGGGAACCGTTGCCGGGGCCTCGTCTTCTTCTCTCCCCGACCCCGATCGGCAGCGCCACGAACCCGCGGAGAGCCGGTCCGCGCCGACGCGCCATACGGGGGCAGTGTTCTACCTCGGTGCGTCCGCCTGGTCCATGCGGTGGCGGCGCGCCCAGAACGGGCGATCGGCCCAGCGCCGCTCCATGCCGTAGTACGCCCGCAGGTGGCGGAGATAGGTGGCGTAGACGGCGTGCACGTGCCGCGCGTACGCCGCCACGGCCGCCTCGTCCCCGGCGAGGTGTGCGTGGACGGCATGCCCGGCCAGCGCGCCGGTGTGCAGCGCATTCAGGATCCCGTGCGACGAGAGCGGGTCGAACGAGAGCGCCGCGTCGCCGGCGGCGATCCAGCCGTCGCCCACGGGCGGGTCCAGGCGCGCGCTCCCCGCGTCCGCGCCGCGTGGGGCCGACGCCAGCGCGTATCCCGTCAGCGCCGCGCGGACGTGCGTCGTTCGCGCCAGTGCGGCCAGGAAGGGGTCCGGCGCCGGCAGTCGCCCGCCCCGGGCGGTGGCGGCGTCCGCCAGGAACGCCGCCACCCGCTCGCCGCACGGGAGGCGCGCCGTGTACCACCACCCGTCCGGCGCCGCCTCCACCAGCGTGCGTCCGTCCCGGTCCGCCCCTTCGAGCGGGCGGAAGCGCGCGTGGACCGCCACCAGCCGGTCGTGCCGGACGCGAGCGCCCCCGCACCTCCGGGCAACGGCCGCGCTCCGGCCGGTCGCGTCCACCACCCACCCGCACGCCACCTCACGCTCCTCGCCCGCCCCGGCGACGCGGACCACCCAGCCCCGCCCCGTCCTCTCCGTCCCGGCCACCCGCGTGGGCGTCACCACCTCCGCCCCGGCACCGGCCGCCGCGGCGCGGAGGCCCGCGTCGAAACGGGCGCGGTCCAGGTGCCACCCGTGCCCGTGCAGGTCGAAGAGGAAGTCGTGCGTGGCGAGGTCGCCGCTCCCCCACGCGGACACGTTGCCGTGCGAAGGCGCATGCTCCTGGCTCAGGAAGCCGTCCAGCAGCCCCAGCTCGCCCAGCAGCGCCCGGCCCACGGGCGGCAGCGCTTCGCCCAGGGGGAGAGCGGGCGGGGCCGCGTCCACCAGCAGCACGCGGCGGCCGGCG
>DATABU010000332.1:0-3612 GCA_036259415.1 Longimicrobiaceae bacterium | reverse complement strand
CCGAGCTCGCGGCGCGAGACTCCGGCGGCCCTGAGCTCCTCGTCGCTGAAGCGGCGGATGGAGCGGACTCCCGCGCGGAGGTTGCGCCAGAACTCCTCCAGGTCGCGCGCGCCGGGGAACCGCCCCGCCATCCCCACGATCGCCACCTCGCGCCCCGTGCGGCGTCCCGCCGGGCGATTGGTCTCCGTGCGCTCCCGGCTCCGCCCGGCCGGCGCTTCCCCCGCCCCCTGCCGGTCCAGGTGGGCGGCGAGCGCCCCCAGCGTCCGGTGCTCGAACAGGTCGATCAGCGCGAGGCGGCCGGCGAAGCGTTCCTTCAGGCGGGCATGCACCTGGGCCAGCAGCAGGGAGTGCCCGCCCAGGTCGAAGAAGTTGTCGGCGACGCCGACGCGCGGCACGCCCAGGACCTCCTCCCAGACCGCCGCGACTTCCCGCTCGGTCCCGGTGAGCGGAGCGCCCCGCTCCCGTGCGCCGCCGGCCGGTGCGGGGGCGGGGAGCGCCCGCCGGTCGATCTTGCCGCTGGGGGTGAGGGGCAGGGCGTCGAGTGCCACGAACGCGGCGGGCACCATGTACTCCGGCAGGCGGGCCCGGAGCCCGGACCGCGCCTCCGCCTGCACGTCGTCGGCGTCCGCGCCCTGCTCCGGGACCACGTAGGCGACCAGGCGCCTGTCGCCCGGCGTGTCCTCCCGCACCACGACGGCGGCCTCCCGCACCCGCGGCAGGGCCGTCAGCACGACCTCGATCTCGCCCGGCTCGATGCGGAAGCCGCGCACCTTCACCTGCGCGTCCAGGCGGCCCAGGTACTCCAGCGTGCCGTCGGCGAGCCAGCGCGCCCGGTCTCCCGTCCGGTACAGCCGCGCGCCCGGCTCGCCGCCGAAGGGATCCGGCACGAACCGGCTCGCCGTCAGGGCGGGGCGCCCGAGGTAGCCCCGCGCCACCCCTGCCCCGCCCAGGTACAGCTCGCCGGGCACCCCGAGCGGGGCCGGGCCGCCGTGCGCGTCCAGCACGTACGCCCGGGTGTTCGAGATCGGCTTCCCGATCGTCGCCGGACCGCCCGCGCGGCGGAGCGCGTACGTGCTGTACGTGGTGTCTTCCGATGGGCCGTACAGGTCGTAGACCCGCTCGATCCCGCCCCGGGCGTACAGCGCGTCCACCAGTTCCGCCCGCAGCGGCTCGCCGGCCAGGTTGACCGTCCTCACCCCCGTCGGGAGGCCGCCGTTCGCCAGCAGCGCCGTGATCGCCGAGGGCACCGTGTTGATCAGCCGCACCTCGCCCGCGGCCCTCGACTGCGCCACGGCCAGCGCGTTCTCCACCACGATGGCGCGCCCGCCCCGGCAGAGCGGCAGGAACAGCTCGTAGACCGATATGTCGAAGCAGATGGAGGTGGCCGCCAGCACGCCCGAGAGCTCCTCCGCCGAATAGACCTCCGCCGCCCAGGAGAGCATCGCCACCGCGCTCACGTGCTCGATGGCCACGCCCTTGGGGACGCCCGTGCTCCCGGAGGTGTAGATCAGGTAGGCCAGGTTCCGCGGGGTCGCTCCGCCGCGGGGGTTCTCGGCGCTCTCTGCGGCGATCCGCGGCGCCGCGCCGTCGACGCTGACCACCTGCACCCCGTCCGGCACCGGCAGCAGCGCGCGGAGCCGCTCCTGCGTCAGGAGCGCCGCCACGCCCGAGTCCGTGAGCGTGAGCTCCAGCCGCGCGGCGGGATAGTCCGGGTCCAGCGGCACGTAGGCGCCGCCGGCCTTGAGCACGCCCAGGATGGAGACCACCAGGTCCGGCCCGCGCTCCTGGCAGATCCCCACCCGCACCTCCGGCCCCACGCCGAGGCGGACGAGGTGGTGGGCCAGGCGGTTGGCGCGCCGGTTCAGCTCGCGGTACGTGAGCGACTCCTGCTCGAAGAGCACCGCGACGGCGTCCGGCGTGCGCTCCACCTGAAGCTCGAAGAGCTCGTGGATGCACCGCCCCGCCGGATGATCGGCCTCGGTGCGGTTCCACTCCTCCAGCACCTGGCGCCGCTCCGCCTCGTCCAGCAGCTCCAGCTCCGAGAGCCGTGCCTGCGGCGCCGCCGCCGCGCCCTCCAGCACCGCCAGGTAGTGCCCCGCCATGCGCTCGATGGTCGCGGCCTCCCACAGCTCGCTGCGGTACTCCAGCTCACCCCGGATCTCCTCCCCCGCCTCCCGCAGGCTCAGCGTCAGGTCGAACTTCGCCACGGACCCGCCCGTCTCCAGCGCCTCCACCTCCGCCCCGCCCAGGCGCAGCTCCCCCTGCTCGTTGTTCTGGAGCACGAACATCACCTGGAAGAGCGGCGTGTGCGCCAGGCTCCGCGCCACCCCCAGCTCCTCCACCAGCTTCTCGAAGGGCAGCTCCTGGTGCTGGTACGCCCCCAGCGTCGTCTCCCGCACCTGGCACAGCAGGTCGGAGAACGTCCGGTCGCCCGAGAGGTCCGCGCGCAGCACCAGGGTGTTGGCGAAGAAGCCGATCAGCCCCTCCAGCTCCGCGCGCGTGCGGTTGGCGATGGGGGTGCCCACCACCACGTCCTCCTGCCCGGCGTAGCGCCCCAGGAGGGTCTGCCACCCGGCCAGCAGCGTCATGAACGGCGTGGTGCCCTCGCGCTGCCCCAGCGCGCGCAGCGCCCGCGTCGTCTCTGCGGAGACGACGAAGCGCCGGCACGCCGCCGTCGCGCTCGGCCCGCTGCGGCGCGGGTGGTCGGTGGGGAGCTCCAGCAGCGGCGGGACGCCGTCCAGCTTCTCGCGCCAGTAGCGCAGCTGCGAGTCCAGCGCCTCCCCCGTGAGCCACTCCCGCTGCCAGGCGGCGAAGTCCGCGTACTGCACCGGCAGCTCGGGGAGCGGCGAGTCCCGGCCGCGCGAGTAGGCGTCGTAGAGGGTGGAGACCTCCCGCGCCAGGACGCCGACGCTCCACCCGTCGCCGACGACGTGGTGCATCGTGAAGCAGAGCGCCCACTCTTCCTCCCCCAGCCGCGCCAGCAGCACGCGCAGCAGCGGCCCGCGCTTCAGGTCGAAGGGCCGCCGGCCCTCCTCCGCGACCCGGCGCAGCGCCTCCACGTGGCGGGACTGCCACGGGAGCCCGGAGAGATCCAGCACGGGCAGCCGGATCCGCGCCTGCGGCAGGATCACCTGCACCGGCTCCCCGCCCGCGTCCACCAGGACGGTGCGCACCGCCTCGTGGCGGCGCGCCACCTCCGTCAGGCTGCGGCGCAGCGCGGCCGCGTCCAGCGGGCCGCGGACGCGCATCGCGGCGGAGAGGTTGTAGGCGGCGGTCCCCGGCTGTAGCCGGTCGATGAACCAGAGCCGCTGCTGCGCGAACGAGAGCGGCAGCTGGCCGCCGCGGGGGACGGGCACGACCGGCGGCGCGGCCATGCCGGCGCCCTCGCGCAGCAGCGCATCCACCTCCGCGGCGAGCGCGGCCACCGTGGGCGCCTCGAAGATCGCGCGCAGCGGCACGTCCACCCCGAACGCCTCCCTCGCCCGCGACGCCGCGCGGGTCGCCAGCAGCGAGTGGCCGCCCAGCTCGAAGAAGTCGGCGTGCGCCCCCACCGGCCCCGAGCCCAGCACCTCCGCGAAGATCCCGGCCAGCAGCTCCTCGGTGGGCGTCCGC
>DATABU010000331.1:0-5193 GCA_036259415.1 Longimicrobiaceae bacterium | reverse complement strand
CCGCGCAGCCCGCGCCGGGCGGCGGTCAGCCCGCCCGCCACGCGCGGGTGCCGGTGCAGCCACAGCTCGGAGCGGACCGCGCGCCGGAGCCGGCCGTCCGCGATCCCGCGGGCGTCGAGGTACCCGGCGAACCAGGCGAGGTAGTCGGCGCGCGCCTCGCGGAGCCGCCCGTCGCGCTCCGCCGTGGAGCAGGAGGACTCCGGGTGGATGCGGTAGCGGTCCCAGCAGCGGTCCGCCACGTACACCGGCGTCTCGGCGAACACCTTGGCGTAGAACGCCTGGTCGGTGAAGACGCGCCGGAAGCGCTCCTCGAAGCCGCCGGTCCGCTCCACCACCTCGCGCCGCAGCACGATGCTGCACGTGCAGGGGACGGCCGCGCGCCCGCGCAGGCAGCGGACCAGCAGCTCCGGCGGCGCCAGCGTGGCGTCCGTGGGGACGCCGAGCTCCGGGAGGTGGTCGCGCGCGGCGTCCTCCGGTGCGCCCGTCCAGCCGTGCCAGAAGAGGGTGTTGCCGTACAGCGCCCCCACCTCCGGCCGGGCGTCCAGGAGCGCCACCTGCTCCGCCAGCTTCTCCGGGAGCCACACGTCGTCCGCGTCCAGGAACGCCACCAGGTCGCCCCGGGCGTGGCGGATCGCCAGGTTGCGCGCGGCGCTGGCGCCGCGGTTCTCGCGCCCCGGGTGCTCCAGGCAGCGGATCCGCTCCGGGTCCAGCGCCGCGTAGCCGCGGGCGATCTCCGCGCTCCCGTCGCGCGAGCCGTCGTCCACCAGCAGAAGCTCCCAGTGGGGGAAGCTCTGCGCCCGCACGCTCTCCACGGCCTCGCGGATGAAGCGCTCCGAGTCCAGGAACGGCATCACCACGGACACCCTCACCGCCGCGCCGCCGGTCACGCGCGGCCCGCGGACGAGGCGGACGCGTGGAGCCCGGGCTCGCGGCCGCCGTCCGCGTCCGGGAGCGGCTCCTGCACCACGTCGAAGCGGCAGGCCACCAGCCCGCTCCGCTCCATGTAGACCCGGTCGGCCTCGCCGCCGTGCATCGGCACCACCTCGATCTCGAAGGCGCCGGGCACCGCGTCGTAGCCGGGGCCGAAGGAGTCGCCCGTCCACAGCCCCAGCGAGTACACGCCGGGGTTGAGGGGGAGGTCCTCCACCTGCACCGCCACCGTGTTCCGCCCCCTGCGCAGCCGCAGCGTCCGCCCCTTGGCGAACACGTCGGCGTTGATCAGCAGGGTGCCGCCGGGAGTCCGCAGGCTCACGGCCATGGAGCCCACCTCGCGCTCCGCGTCCGAGTCCAGCACCAGCTCGAAGCGCAGCGGCCCGCCCGGGTACGCGGGGCCGGTTCCGTCCGGGCCGGGGCTCCCGTAGCGGATGGCGCGGAAGCGCACCTCCCCCGAGCCGGAGCGGGGCACCGCCGCCAGGTCGATCCAGCTCCCCGCCGCGTACTCGCCCCCGCCGCGCGCCAGGTACTGCGCCACCACCGCGCGGCTCTCCCCCAGGGCGGCCACCCGCCCCCCGTCCAGCAGGACGCAGCGGGAGCAGAGGCGCTGGATGGCGTCCATGTTGTGGCTCACGAAGAGCACCGTGCGCCCCTCCCGAGCCACGTCCTCCATCCGCCCCAGGCACTTGCGCTGGAAGGCGGCGTCGCCCACCGCCAGCACCTCGTCCACCACCAGGATCTCCGGTTCCAGGTGCGCGGCCACGGCGAACGCCAGCCGCAGGTACATCCCGCTGGAGTAGTGCTTGACCGGCGTGTCGATGAAGCGCTCCACCCCGGCGAAGGCCACGATCTCGTCGAACTTGCGGTCGATCTCGGCCCGCTTCATCCCCAGGATGGCGCCGTTCAGGTAGGTGTTCTCGCGCCCCGTGAGCTCCGCGTGGAAGCCGGTGCCCACCTCCAGCAGCGACCCCACCCGGCCGCGGATCCAGGCGTCCCCCTCGGTGGGCTCGGTGATGCGCGAGAGCACCTTGAGCAGGGTGCTCTTCCCCGCGCCGTTCCCGCCCACGATCCCCACCGCCTCGCCGCGCCGCACCTCGAACCCCACGTCGCGCAGCGCCCAGAACGTCTCCTCCGCCGGCGGACGTCCGCGGCCCGCGAGCACACCGCCCGCCGCCCGCAGACGCTCGACCAGCGCCTCCCGGAGCATGGTGGGCCGGCGCGCATGGGGGATGCGGTAGCGCTTCCCGAGCCCCTCCACGCGGATCGCGATTTCGCTCATTCGTCCTCAGACCACGTCGGCGAAGGTCCGCTCCATGCGGCGGAAGTAGAAGGCCCCGCCCGCGAGCAGCGCCAGCGCCGCGAGCGTGGAGACCACCAGCGCGCCGCCCGGCGCGGTGTCCGTCCCCAGGAGCGCCCAGCGGAAGCCCTCCACCACCCCCACCATGGGGTTGATCCCGTAGACGGTGCGCCAGGGCTCCTCCAGCAGGCTGCTCGGGTAGGCGATGGGGGTCGCGAAGAGCCAGAACTGCACCAGGAAGGGGACCACGTAGGCCACGTCGCGGTAGCGCACGTTCAGCGCCGAGAGCCAGAGCCCCACGCCGAGGCTGGTGCAGAGCGCCAGCGCCAGCAGGGGGATCAGCCAGACCACCTTCGGCCCGGGGACGATCCCGTACCAGAGCATCATCCCCAGCAGCACCGCGAACGCCAGCGCGAAGTCCACCAGGCCGGAGAGCACCGCGGCCAGCGGGATGGCCATGCGCGGGAAGTACACCTTCTTCAGCAGGTTCTGGCTCCCCACCAGGCTGGTGCTGGAGAGGGTCAGGCCGCCGGCGAAGAAGGTCCAGGGCACCAGCGCCGCGTAGGCGAACACCGGGTACGGGACGCCGTCGGAGGGGATCCCGGCGAGCCGCCCGAAGAACAGGCTGAACACCACCATGGTGGCGAAGGGCTGCAGGACGGCCCAGGCGGCGCCCAGGGCCGTCTGCTTGTAGCGCACTTTGACGTCGCGCCAGACCAGGAAGTAGAGCAGCTCCCGGTAGGCCCACAGCTCGCGCAGGTCGGGTGCGGCCCACCCCTTCGAGGGGCGGATCCAGGTGAGGTCGGCGTCGTGGGTGCTCATTCCGATAAAGCTACTACAAGGGCCGGGGTCGGGCGTGCCCCTCGCTGGCGCTCGGGTCGGGCTGCGGCTCCGTAGGGCAGCACACTACGCTGCCCAACGGAGGCGAGCCCCGACGGAACTGCTGTCGGGTCTCGCCGCTTCGCGCTCGCATCCCTCACGCGGGCGCCCAGTCGAGGCAAGCTGTTCTCCCCCTCCCCCTTGCTGGGAGGGGGTCGGGGGGAGGGGGTCCCTCACGCCACGGCTCCCGGCGACTTGCCGGGGCGTGCTTCGTACTCCGCACCCCGTGGCTCCCCCGCCAGGAGGCGCTCGTAGAGCGCCAGGTACGCCTCGGCGGTGCGCTGCGGGCCCAGGTTCGCGAGCGCCCAGGCGCGGGCGGAGGCGGCCAGGCGGGCGCGGCGGCCGGGGTCGGCGAGGAGCGCGGCGGCGGCGGCGACGAAGTCCTCGGCGGCGGAGGCGACCAGGGCGTGCGTGCCGCTCTGCACGTCCAGGCCCTCGAAGGCCAGGGCGGAGCCCACCGTCGCCTTCCCGGCGGCGAGCGCCTCGGCCACCTTCACCCGCATCCCCCCGCCCCGGCGGACGGGGGCCACCACCAGGGAGGCGCGGTCCAGGTAGGGGGCCAGCTCCGGGACCCAGCCGGTCACCGTCACCCCCGGACCCGCGGCGGCGCGGAGCGCGTCGGGCGGGCCATCGCCCACCAGGAACAGCTCCAGGGCCGGGAAGCGGGCCCGCAGCCGGGGGAAGAGGTCGCGGACCAGGTGGAGCGCGGCGTCCAGGTTCGGCGGGTGCACGAAGCTCCCCACGAACAGCAGCGCCGGGGGATCGCCTCCCAGCGGGTCGGACGCGCGGCCGGGGACGGGCACCGCCAGCGGGATGCGCACCGCGGGAGTCCCCGGCGCCACCCGCTCCGTCTCGGCGCGGTCGCGCCCGGTGTAGACCACCGCGGCGTCGGCGCGGTGCAGGGTCTCCGCCTCGAAGCGCTCCCAGCGGCGGGCGTCGGCCCGCCAGAAGGCGCGCTCCCAGCCCCCGGCCGCCAGCACCCGCTCCCACGCGGCGGGGGCGCCCGGCTCGTGCACCGTCACCACCCGGCGCACCCGCCGGTCCTCGACCGCGCCCAGGTACTGGCCCATCGCCGTGAACTCCGCCTGGAGCACCTCCGGGCGCCACACCGCCGCCAGCTCCCGCACCCGCCGGGCGAAGTCCGCGCTCCGCCGGGCGGCCACCCAGAGCGGCATGCCCTCCGCGACGCCGCCGAGCACTGCGAGGGCGCGCGGCCAGGGGCGCAGAGACGACGTGCTGATCCCCGGCCGCGGCACCTCCAGCACCCGGTCGCACGCCGCGGCCAGCTCCGGGTCGGCGGGGGGCTCGTCGGTCGCGCGCAGGTAGGCCAGCGCCACGCGGCTCCGGTCCGCCAGCCCCGCCGCCAGCCGCGCCACCGCGCGGCTCCCCCCGTGCTGCCCGTCCAGCCTCGGCGGGAAGGGGGCGAGCACCAGCACGCGGCGTCCGCTCACGGCCGCCCTCCCGGCGCCGCCGCCACGGCGCGCAGCACCTCCAGGAACGGGCGGGCGCCCGCGCCGCCCGCGGCGTGCTCGTTCGCGGCGTGATGGAGCCAGCAGGCGTGGCGGCTCAGCTCCGCGAAGGCGGGCGGGACGCCCAGCGCCTCCGCCATCTCCGCGCGCCGGCGGCCCAGCGCCTCCGCCCGGCCGCCGCCCGGGTGCCAGCACTCCGCCCATGCCGCGGCGCGGTCGCGGTATCCCCCCACCGCGGCGACGGCGTCGGTCGCGGCGTACTCCAGGTCGGCCAGGGGCCAGCCGTCGCCGCGGGCGGCCTCCCAGTCCACCACCCCCAGGCGCGCGCCGTCCAGCAGCACGTTGAACAGGGTGAGGTCGCGGTGCTCGGCCACCCGGGGGACCGGGGCCCCCTCCAGCCGGGCGCAGAGCCCCCGCACCCGCCCGGCGTAGCCCGCCCCCTCCGGGAGCAGCGGGGCGAGCGGAGCGAGCGGGCGCAGCACCTCCCGCTCCAGCTCCTCCGCCCCCAGCGGGGCCACCGTACGGGTGGCGCGTCCCCACGCCTCCAGCCAGCCCGCGAGCAGGTCGAGCGTGGGCCCGAGCCGGCCGGGCTGCTGCGCTCCCGGCCCGGCCGGC
>DATABU010000330.1:0-1755 GCA_036259415.1 Longimicrobiaceae bacterium | reverse complement strand
ACGGAAGGAATGGCGGACGATCAGGAGATTCTGGACATCGCGGTGGTGGGGGCGGGGCCGTGCGGGATCGCCGTGGGCATCGCGGCGCGGGAGCGAGGGCTGAGCTGCGCGCTCTTCGACCGCGGCGCCGTCACGCAGGCGATGATGGAGCACCCCACCTACACCACCTACTTCAGCGGCCCGGAGAAGCTGGAAATCGCCGGGGTGCCCTTCACCACCGCGGGGGACAAGCCCACCCGCCGCGAGGCGCTGCGCTACTACCGCAAGGTGGTGGCGTACTTCGGGGTGGACGTGCGGCAGTACGAGGAGGTGGCCGCCGTGGAGGGGAGCGCGGGCGGCTTCCGCCTGCGCACCCGCCGGCGCGACGGCTCGGAGCGGGTGCACCGGGCCCGCAACGTGGTGATCGCCACCGGCTACTACGACACTCCCAACCGGCTGGGGATCCCCGGGGAGGACCTCCCCAAGGTGGTGCACTACTTCAAGGACCCGTACCCGTACTTCGACCAGGACGTGGTGGTGGTCGGCGGGGGAAACTCGGCGGCGGACGCGGCGCTCACCGTCTGGAGGGAGGGGGCGCGGGTGACCGTCGTCCACCTCTTCGACGCGCTGGACAGGGGGGTCAAGCCGTGGGTGCGGCCGGACATCGACAACCGCATCGCGGAGGGCTCCGTCGGCGCGCTCTGGCGCCACAAGCTGGTGGAGGTCCGCTGGAGCGAGGTGGTGGTGGAGAGCCTGGACAGCGGCGAGCGCCGCGCGCTCCCCAACGACTGGGTGCTGGCGATGACGGGGTACGTCCCCGACCCGGTGCTCCTCCGCTCCCTGGGCGTGGCCATCGACCCGCAGACGGGGATCCCCGCGCACGACCCTGCGACGATGCAGACCAACGTCCCGGGGGTGTACATCGCCGGGGTGGTCGCGGCGGGGTACGACGCGAACAAGATCTTCATCGAGAACGGCAAGCTGCACGGCCCGCTGATCGCGGATTCCGCCGCGCGCGCGGAGGACGGCGCATAGCCCTGCGGCGGCGCGGATCCTGCACCCCCGGGGCGGGTACGATGCCTGTCCTCCGCCCAGGGCCCGGCCGCATGGCGCCCGGGATCTCCGAATTCCGCCCCGACGCACGATGAACAGACTGATCGCCGCACTCGGCCTCCTGGCGCTCGCCGCCTGCTCGTCCGGCCCGCCGCCGGAGCCCCCCGCTCCACAGCAGCCGTGGGTGCCCACCCCGCCGGTGTACGCGCTCATCGGCGAGCGGTCCGAGCTGAAGCTCACCTCGGGGCAGGTGACGGCGCTGGACTCCATCGGGGTGGCGCTGCACGGGCAGAACTCGCCCAAGCTGATGGAGCTGCGCGACATGCAGCCCTCCGGAGGCTTCCGCCGCACCAGCGCGGACGACGTGGCGCGCGCCCGGCCGCTGGTGGACTCCATCCGCGAGAACAACCGCCGCGCGCAGGAGGCGGTGCGCGCCGTGCTCACCGAACAGCAGCGCACCGAGGTGTGCAGGTTGTACGCGCCGGACCGGGCGGAGCAGCGCCGCCGCGAGATGCAGCAGCGGCAGCAGAGGCAGCAGCCCCGCCGCCGCGAGCTCGCCGACACCACGGTGGTGGCCTTCCGCGGCCCCTGGCTCTGGTGCAACCCGGGCGCCGCCCGCTCCGCCGGCGCGGACACCGCCGCGGCGCGGAGCACGGCCGCTCCGGCAGACACGGCGGCCCGCCCCGCCACCGCCGCCGCGCCCCCCAGGCGGTAGCGGACCGC
>DATABU010000329.1:0-4713 GCA_036259415.1 Longimicrobiaceae bacterium | reverse complement strand
CCGGCCCTGCCTCCCCGGCGAAGACCAGCCACGCGCCGTCGTCCGCGGACGCGGCGGCCGGGGCGAGCGGCGCCTCGCGCCAGACGGGGAGCCAGAACCAGTCGCCCACGTCGGGCTTCCTGGCGAGCGAGCGCGGGGCGGCGCGGCGCCCGGCGGGCTGCGCGTCGATCCAGTAGCGCCTGCGCTGGAAGGGGTAGGTGGGGAGCGGGACGCGCCTGCGCCGCTCGCCGTGGTGGAGCGCCGGCCAGTCGATGGCGATCCCCGCCACCCAGAGCTGCCCCACGGCGTTCAGCACGAACGCCCGGTCGTCCTCGCGCTCGCGGGCGTGCGGGAGGGAGGCGTGCATCACCTGCCCCGGGAGCTTGTCGGGGTGCCAGCGCACCACCGAGCGCAGCGTCCGCCCCGGCCCCACCTCCAGGAGCGCGGCGTCCGCGTCGCGAAGCAGCTCGCCGACGCCGTCGTGGAAGCGCACCGCCTGCCGGACGTGCCGCACCCAGTACTCGGGGTCGGTGGCCTCGTCTGCGGTGATCCAGGTCCCCGTGACGTTGGAGAGGTATGGGATCTCGGGGGCGCGAAGCTCCACCCCGCGCAGCACCTCGCGGAAGGCGTCCAGCATCGGCTCCATCATGGCCGAGTGGAAGGCGTGCGAGGTGTGCAGCGGACGCCCGGAGACGCCCAGCGGCTCCAGCTTCGCGGCGAAGGCGTCCACCTCCTCCGTGGGGCCGGAGACCACGCACAGCTCGTCGCCGTTGACCGCGGCCAGCGAGAGCGCGCCGTCCAGCAGGGGGCGCACCCGCTTCTCGGAGAGCGGCACCCCCAGCATGGAGCCCCCGGGGAGCGCCTGGATGAGCGCCCCGCGCGCGGCCACCACCCGCAGCGCGTCCTCCGGCGACATGACCCCGGCCAGCGCGGCGGCCACGTACTCGCCGATGCTGTGGCCGATCATGCTGTCGGGCCGCACCCCCCAGCTCATCCACAGCTTCGCCAGCGCGTACTCCACGACGAAGAGCGCGGGCTGCGTGGCCTCGGTGCGCCCCAGCGCGGCGGCTGCCTCGCCGTCGTCCGGGTCGGCGAGGAGGAGGGCGCGCAGGTCGAAGCCTAGCCCCGGCTGCACCACCTCGGTCAGGCGGTCCACCTCGGCGCGGTAGACCGGCTCGGTGGCGTACAGCCCCGCGCCCATCCCCGGGTACTGCGACCCCTGCCCCGGGAACATGAAGGTGAGCGGGCGGCGGACGGGGGGCTGCGAGCGCGTCACCACCCGGTCGGGGGTGAGCGCCTCCAGAAGCGCGACGGCGTCCTCGCGGTCGCGGCACACCGCGAAGCGGCGGTGCTCGAAGGAGCCGCGGCCCGCCTGGAGCGTGAAGGCGACGTCGGCGATCGACTGCCCGGGGTGCGCCTTCAGGTGCTCCAGCAGGCGCGCGGTGGCGGCCTCCATGGCGGCCGGCGTGTGGCCGGAGACCACCAGGAGCTGGTGCGGCCGCGAGGGGGCCGGCTCCTCCGCGGGCGGGGCCTCCTCCAGCACCAGGTGCGCGTTGGTCCCCCCCAGCCCGAACGACGAGACGCCCGCGCGGCGCGGGGCGCCGTCCGTCTCCCAGGGGAGGAGGCGCGAGGCGACGTAGAAGGGGCTCTCCGCGAAGGGGATGCGGGGGTTGGGCTCCTGGAAGTGCAGCGACGGGGGGATCTCGCGGTGCTTGAGCGCCTGCACCGTCTTGATCAGCCCGGCCACCCCGGCGGCGGTGTCCAGGTGGCCGAGGTTGCCCTTCACCGAGCCGATGGCGCAGAACCCCGTCTTCCCGGTGGAGCGGCGGAAGGCGCGGGTGAGCGCCTGCACCTCGATGGGGTCGCCGATTGCGGTGCCGGTGCCGTGCGCCTCCACGTAGGTGATGGTCTCCGGCTCCACGTCCGCGAACACCTGCGCGGTGGAGATCACCTCGGCCTGGCTGTCCACGCCGGGCGCGGTGTAGCCCACCTTCACCGAGCCGTCGTTGTTCAGCGCCCAGCCACGGATCACCGCGTGGATGGTGTCGCCGTCGGCGACCGCGTCCTCGTAGCGCTTGAGCGCCACCACCCCGGCGCCGTTCCCGCCCAGCGTCCCCGCGGCCTGCGCGTCGAAGGGGCGGCAGTGCCCGTCCGGCGACCCGATCCCCCCCTCGTGGTGCAGGTAGCCGGTGCGCTGCGGCACGAAGACGTTGGCGCCGCCGGCCAGCGCGACGTCGCACTGGTAGCTCATCAGCGACTGGCAGGCGAGCGCGGTGGCCACCAGCGAGGTGGAGCACGCCGTCTGCACGGTCACGCAGGGCCCGCGCAGGTTCAGCTTGTAGGCGACGCGGGTGGTGAGGTGGTCGTTCTTGTTGTGGATGAACGCCTGGAAGGTGTCCAGCGTCCCGCTCATCTCCCCGGCCGAGGCCAGGTTGTATAGCAGGTAGCTGTTCACTCCCGCCCCGGCGAACACTCCGATGGCCCCGCCGTAGCTGCGCGGGTCGTAGCCGGCGGTCTCCAGCGCCTCGTAGGCGCACTCCAGGAAGACGCGGTGCTGGGGGTCGGTGATCTGCGCCTCGCGCGGGGTGAAGTCGAAGAAGGCGGCGTCGAACTCCTCCACCCCCTCCAGGACCCCGCGCGCCTTCACGTACCCCGGGTCGGCCAGCTCCTCGGGGTTGATGGTGGCCCGCTCCAGCTCCTCCTCCGAGAAGTGGGTGATGGACTCCACCCCCTCCCGCAGGTTGCGCCAGAACTCGTCCACGTCCTTCGCGCCCGGGAAGCGCCCCGACATCCCCACAATGGCGATCGCGTCCATCTGAAGTCCTTCGTCTCTCTCGTGGTTGGTCGGTTCAGCCCCGGGTGCCGCCGGCGGAGGGCCGGCGCTGGCGCTGCATCGCTTCCCGCTGCTTGAGGGCCCGGGCCTCGGCCTGCGTGAGCGCGGCGGCCTGCGGCGCCGTCTCCGCGCCCGCGCTCAGGCGCCCGGCGAGGAGGGTGACGGTGGGGTACTGGAAGAGCTCCACCAGGGTGAGCTTCTCCCCCACGGTCTCGGTGAGCCGCTCGTACGCCTGCACGACCAGGAGCGAGTTCCCGCCCAGGTCGAAGAAGTTGTCGTGGATCCCCACCCGCTCCACGCCCAGCACCTCCTGCCAGACGCGCGCGATGGCGTCCTCCACCTCGCTGGCCGGGGCCACGTAGGCGGCGCGCCGCTTCCTCTGCAGCTCGCGGGGGTCGGGGAGGGCGCCGCGGTCCGCCTTCCCGCTGCGGGTGAGCGGCACCCCGGCGACGGGGACCACCATGGCCGGGACCATGAACTCGGGGAGCCGGGAGCGGAGCCAGTCGCGCAGCTCGCCCTGGAGCGCGTCCTCGTCGCCGCCGTCGCCGCTGCCCGGGGCGTCCGGCCGGGGGACGAACCAGGCGGCGAGCTGCGCCTCCCCCTCGGCCTCGAACACCGAGGCGACGGCGTCCGCCACGCGCGGGTGCTCGCGGAGCACGCCCTCCACCTCGCCCAGCTCGATGCGCACCCCGCGCACCTTGACCTGCTGGTCGGTGCGCCCCAGGAACTCCAGCTCGCCACCCTCGGCGAAGCGCCCCTGGTCGCCGGTGCGGTACATCCGCGCCCCCGGCACCCCGCCGTAGGGGTCGGGGACGAACTTCTCGGCGGTGCGCGCCGGGTCGCCCAGGTAGCCGCGCGCCACGCGGGGCCCGGCCAGGCACAGCTCGCCCGCGACGCCGAAGGGGACGGCGCGGTAGCCGTCGCGCAGCACGTAGACGCGGGTCCCCGGGATGGGGCGGCCGATGGTGGGGGCGTGCGGGTGGTCGCGGACACTCCCGGCGGTGGCGTCCACCGTGCACTCGGTGGGGCCGTAGACGTTGACGGTCTCGGCGCCGGGGAGCGCCGCCAGCCGCGCCCAGGTCCCCGCGTCCAGCGCCTCGCCCCCGGAGAGGATGGTCCCCGGGACGTGCCCCGGCCCGTCGCCCAGCCCCTCTGCCAGCAGCCCCTTGAGGAGCGTGGGGGTGCAGTCCAGCACGTCGATCCCGGTGGCGCGCACCCAGGCCAGCATCCGCTCCGGGCTCATGCGCTCCGGCTCGGGGACCACGTGCAGCGTGTGCCCGCGGAGGAGCTGCACCCACTGCTTCACCGCGCCGTCGAAGACCAGCGGCGCGTTCAGGGAGACGCGCAGCCCGTCGCGCCCGCGGTAGACGGCCTCGTCCAGCGCGTGCACCAGGTTGGCGGCGGAGCCGTGCTGCACCACCACGCCCTTGGGGCGGCCGGTGGAGCCGGAGGTGTAGATGACGTAGGCGGCGTGCGCGGGGAGCGTCCCCGGGTCGGGCGCCGCGGCGGGCATGGCGTCGATGCGCTCGCGGTCGGCGTCCAGGCACACCGTCCGCCCCGCCGGGAGGAGCCCCCGGTCGCGCACGGACGCCTGGGTGACCCACGTCTCGATCCCGGCCTCGGCGGCCACGTAGGCGACGCGGTCCGCCGGGTAGAGCGGGTCCACGGGGACGAGCACGCCGCCCGACCGGAGGATCCCCAGCACCCCGGCCAGCATCTCGGGGGAGCGCTCCACGCACAGCCCCACCCGCGTCTCCGGGCGCACCCCCAGCCCGCGCAGCAGCTGCGCGACGCGGCCGGAGAGCGCGTCCAGCTCCGCGAAGGTGAGCGAGCGGGGGCCCATGACCACCGCCGGGCGGTCCGGGACCCGCGCCGCCTGCTCGGCGAAGAGGTCGTGGAGG
>DATABU010000328.1:0-8516 GCA_036259415.1 Longimicrobiaceae bacterium | reverse complement strand
CACCTCGCCGGGCTCGATGCGGAAGCCGCGCACCTTCACCTGGAAGTCGGTCCGTCCCAGGAACTCCAGCGCCCCGTCCGCCCTCCACCTCGCCCGGTCGCCGGTGCGGTAGAGCCGCGCCCCCGGCTCGCCGCCGAAGGGGTCGGGGACGAAGCGCTCCGCCGTCAGCTCGGGCCGGCCGTGGTAGCCCCGCGCCACCCCGGCTCCGCCCAGGAGCAGCTCGCCCGCGACGCCGGCCGGGACGGGGCTGCCGCCGGGGTCCAGCACGTACGCCCGGAGGTTCGGCACCGGCCTGCCGATGGAGACGGGGTCGCCGCGCTCCCCGGGCCCGACCGGGTGGGCGGTGGCCCACACCGTAGCCTCGGTGGGCCCGTAGACGTTCCACAGCTCCGCCGCCCGCCCCCGGAGCTCCGCCGCCAGCGCCGCCGGGAGCGCCTCGCCGCCGCAGAGCACCCGCAGCCCCGGGCTCCCCGTCCACCCGGAGAGGAGGAGCAGCCGCCACGTCGCCGGGGTCGCCTGTGCCACGGTGACGCCCTCCTCCGCCAGGAGCCGCGCCAGCCGCGCCCCGTCCGCCGCCTCCTCGCGGTCCGCGATCACCACCCGCGCCCCCACCGCCAGCGGGAGGAACAGCTCCAGCACCGCGATGTCGAAGCCGACCGTGGTCAGCGCCAGGAACACGTCCGCCGCGTCCGCGCCGGGGCGCTCGCGCATTGCGTGGACGAAGTTTACGACGGAGCGGTGTTCTATCGTGACGCCTTTTGGATGCCCCGTCGAGCCTGAAGTATAAATCACGTAGGCCGTGCTGTCTGCCCCCGGGGCGCTGTCCTCCGAGACGACGCCGGTCCCGGCCACCGATCTGCCGTTCTCCCCCTCCCCGACGCAGACCACCTCCCCCCCGAACCCCGGCAGCCGCTCCGCCAGCCCCTCCTGCGTCAGCAGCACGCGCGCGCCGCTGTCGGCCAGCATGTACGCCAGCCGCTCCGCCGGCTGGGCGGGGTCGAGCGGGACGTACGCGGCGCCGGCCTGGAGCACGCCCAGCAGCACGGCGACCAGCGTGGGGGTGCGCTCCAGCAGCACGCCGACGCGCGTCTCCGGCCCGACGCCGCGGCGGCGCAGCCCGGCGGCGATGCGCCCCGCGCGCTCCTCCAGCTCGCGGTACGTCCACCGCTCCGCGCCGCGGACCACCGCGAGGGCGTCCGGGGTGCGCGCGGCGGTGGCGGCCACCAGCCCGTGCAGCGTGCCGGCGGGGTACTCGCGCCGCTCGCCGCTCCACTCGCCCACGAGGACACGCCGCTCCTCGCCGGTCGCGAGCGCCACCGCGTCCAGGCGCCGCCGCGGGTCCTCCGCGAACGCGGAGAGGACGCCGGAGAGGTGACCGAGCAGGCGCCGGACCGCGGCGCCGTCGAACCGCGCGGCGTCGTACGCCAGCCGCAGCCCCAGCTCCTCGCCGGGGACGACCATCAGCGTCAGCGGGTAGGTGGTGCGCTCCAGCGAGCGGGCGTCCGCGATCCACGGTCCCCCGGCGGACGGGTCGCGCAGGGCGTCGTCCACGGGGTAGTTCTCGAAGATCAGCAGGCTCTCGAAGAGCGCCTCTCCCGGCGGGACCTCGCTCCACGCCTGCACCTGCACCAGCGGCGCGTGCTCGAAGCGCCGGGCCTCCGCCTGCTCCTCCTGGAGCGCCGCCAGCCAGTCGCCCACCGGGGCGTCGGGGCGGACGCGGGCGCGGACGGGGAGGGTGTTGATGAAGAGGCCCACCATCCGCTCCACGCCGGCGATCTCGGCGGGACGGCCGGAGACCGTGGCGCCGAAGACCACGTCCTCCTCCCCCGACCAGCGCGACAGGAGCAGCGCCCAGGCGCCCTGCACCAGCGTGTTGAGCGTGAGGCCGCGCCCGCGCGCCAGCGCCAGCAGCGCGCGAGTGGCGTCCTCCGGCAGCCGCAGCTCCGCCTCGGCGATGCCGGACCCCGGCTCGTCGGCGGCGGGGATGGCGAGCGGCGTCGGCGCGCGGAAGCCGGCCAGCGCCCCGCGCCAGAACGCCTCCGCCGCCGCCCCGTCCTGCGCGCGGAGCCAGGCGACGAAGTCGCGGTACGGCCGCGCGCGCCGGGCTCCGGCGGCGGTCCCGCCGTGGCGCGCGAGGACCTCGCGCAGCACCAGCGCGCCGGACCAGCCGTCGAGCAGCAGGTGGTGCTGCGTCCAGAGGAGCCGGTGCTCGTCGCCGCCCGTGCGGAAGAGGGCGAAGCGCATCAGCGGCGCGCGCGCCAGGTCGAAGCCGCGGCGCCGGTCCTCCGCGGCGTACGCGTCCAGCCGCGCCTCCCGGTCCGCCGCGGCCAGGCCGCGCCAGTCCTCCACGGTCCAGGGGAGCTCCGGGTCGCGCTCCACCACCTGCAGCGGCTCGGGGAGCCCGTCCCAGGCGAAGGCGGAGCGGAGCGCCGGGTGCGCCGCCGCGGTCTCCCGCCAGGCGCGCGCGAGCGCCTCCGCGTCCAGCGGCCCGCGCAGGGTGAGGTCGAGCTGCACCAGGTACGGGTTCTCCTCGTGCCCGAGCGCCGCGTGGAAGAGCATCCCCTGCTGCATGGGCGAGAGCGGGTAGACGTCCTCCACCGCGCGCCCCGCCGTCAGCCGGTCCACGCCGGCCTGGTCCAGCCCCGCGAGCGGGAAGTCCGACGGCGTGAAGCCCCCCGCCCCGGGCGCCGCGCAGTGCGCCACCAGGCCGCGAAGCGCGGCCAGGTACGCCTCCGCCAGCCGCTCCACCGTCCCCCGGTCGTGCACCCCCTCCGCGTACGTCCACCCCACCTCCAGCCGCCGGTCGGCGACCAGCGCGTTCACCTCCAGCAGGTGGGCGCGCTCCCCCTCCGGGGCGTGCGCGGGACCCGCGTCGCCCCGGGCGCGGCGGAAGAGCGCGTCCTCCCCGAAGACGCCGTCGAACCGCCCCAGGTAGTTGAAGGCGACCTCCGGCCGAGGGAGCGCCGCCAGCCGCTCGCGGGTCTCCTCGTCGGCGAGCCAGCGCAGCACGCCGAAGCCGATCCCGCGCCGCGGCACCGAGCGCAGCCGCTCCTTGGTCGCCCGGAGGAGCGCGCCGTCGTCGGCGTCGGCGGGGGCGGCGAGCCGCACGGGGTAGATGGAGGTGAACCAGCCGACGGTGCGCGACAGGTCCACGTCCTCCCACAGCGGCTCGCGCCCGTGTCCCTCCAGGTCGAGCAGGACCGAGTCCGCGCCCGTCCAACCCCCCAGCGCGCGGGCGAGCGCGGCGAGGAGCACGTCGTCGATCCGGGTCCGGTACACCGCGGGGACGTCGTGCAGCAGCGCCCGCGTCTCGTCGGCGCCCAGCGCGGCGACGACCTCCCGCGCGGCGGACTCCACGTTCGGCCCGGCGCCGTCGCGGGGGAGCGGCGCGGCGGGGGCGTCCGCCAGCGCGAGCCAGTGGTCCAGCTCCGCGCGCGCCCCGGGGGAGGCGGCGTGCTCCTCCAGGCGCTCCGCCCAGGCGCGGAACGACGTGGTCTTGGGCGGGAGCGCCACCGCCTCCCCGCGGGAGAGCTGCCGGTACGCCGTCTCCAGGTCCTCCAGCAGCACCCGCCAGGAGACCGCGTCCACGACCAGGTGGTGGACGGCGACCAGCAGCCGCTGCGGCGCGTCCGGGCCACGGTCGAAGAGGACCGCGCGGACGAGGGGGCCGTGCTCCAGGTCCATCCCGGCCTGCGCCCGCGCGCCGGCGGCTGCCACCACCGCCCCGGCGTCGTCCGCCGCGGACAGCGCCACGCGCTCGAAGGCCAGCGTCCGCGCGCGTCGTGGCGGGCGGCGACGCGCGCCAGCGCCTCCCCCAGCCGGTCCGCGTCGATCCGCTCCGCGGGCTCCAGCAGGAGCGACTGGTTCCAGTGGCCGGGGCGCGGCAGCTCCCGCTCCAGGAGCCACCGCTGCACCGGGGTGAGCGGCACCTCGCCCGCGACCTCGCCCTGCTCGGCGCGCGCGGGCGCCGCGGTCCCGGCGGCCTCCGCCAGGGCGGCCACCGTGGGGTGGCGGAACAGGTCGCGCGGGGTGAGGCGGATCCCCTCCCGCGCCGCGCGGGCGACGACCTGGAGGCTGAGGATGCTGTCGCCCCCCAGCTCGAAGAAGTTGTCGCGCACGCCCACGCGCTCCACGCGGAGCACCGCCGCCCAGATCTCCGCCAGCCGGCGCTCCGTCTCCGTCCGCGCCGCGACCCACTCCGCCTCCACCGCCGAGCGGTCGCCCGCCGGCGCGGGGAGGGCGCGGCGGTCCAGCTTGCCGTTGGGGGTCAGCGGCAGCTCCGCCAGCTCGACGAAGAGCGCGGGCACCATGTACTCCGGCAGCCGCTCCCCCAGCCACGCGCGCAGCTCCGCCGCGGCGGGCGCCGGCTCCGCGGCGGGGACGACGTAGGCGACCAGGCGCCGCGCGCCCGGCTCGTCCTCCCGCGCGACGACGGCCGCCTCGCCGACGCCGGGGTGGCCCAGCAGCGCCGCCTCGACCTCCCCCGGCTCGATGCGGTGGCCGCGGACCTTCACCTGCTCGTCGGTGCGGCCCAGGAACTCCAACGTGCCGTCCGCCCGCCGCCGGACCCGGTCGCCCGTGCGGTACAGGCGCGCCCCGGCCTCCCCGGAGAAGGGGTCGGGGACGAACCTCTCCGCGGTCAGCGCCGGGCGCCCCAGGTAGCCGCGCGTCACCCCCGCCCCGCCCACGTACAGCTCGCCCGGCGTCTCCACGGGCGCGGGCCCGCCGTACGCGTCCAGCACGTACAGCCGCGTGTTCGCCACCGGCGCGCCGATGGGGACCGTCGGCCCGGCGGAGTCCTGCGCCGTGACCACGTGCACCGAGCACCCCACCACCGTCTCCGTGGGCCCGTACTCGTTGACGATCACCGCGCCGGGCGCGATCTCCCGCCAGAGCGCCACCGTCTCCGCCGCGAGCGCCTCCCCGCCGACCACGAAGGTGCGGACGTGGACGGTCTCCCCCTCCAGCTCGCGGCCGAGCAGGGCGAGGTGCGCGGGGGTGAGCTTCACCAGCGTAAGGTCGCTCGCCCCGCGCAGCTCCCCGGCCAGCCCGCCGACCTCCGCCCCCTCGGGCACGAGCACCACCCGCCCGCCCGACACCAGCGGCGCCAGCAGCGAGGTGACCGTCAGGTCGAACGCCAGCGACGAGTGCACCGGCGACCCCTCGCCCTCCCCTGCCCCGTACGCCTCCGCCGCCCAGTGCAGGTAGTTCACCACCCCGCGGTGCGGCACCATGACGCCCTTGGGGCGGCCGGTGGAGCCGGAGGTGTAGATCACGTAGGCGAGGTTGTCGGGGGCGGCGCCGTTCTCCCCCTCCCCCCTTGCGGGGGAGGGGGCCGGGGGGAGGGGGGTCTCTTCGCTCGCCAGCCACTCCCGCGTCACCACGAGGGCCGCGCCGCTGTCCTCCAGCATGTAGCGTAGGCGCTCCTCCGGGTACGAGGGGTCGAGCGGGACGTAGGCGCCGCCCGCCTTTAGGACGCCCAGCACGGCGGCCACCATCCCGGGCGAGCGCTCCAGGCGGATCCCCACCGGAACGTCGGGACCGACGCCCCGCGCGCGGAGCCGGGCGGCGACGGCGTCTGCGCGGGCGTCCAGCTCGGCGTAGGTCAGCGACCCTCCCGCGGAGGCCACAGCGACGCGGTGCGGGGTCCGCCGCGCCTGCGCCTCGAACAGCTCGTGGACGCAGCGGCCGGCCGGGAAGGGCGCGGCGGTCGCGTTCCACCCCTCCAGCAGCCGTTCCCGCTCGGCGTCCGGGAGCGGGGAGAAGGCGTCGTAGCGCGCGTCCGGGTCCGCGGCCGTCGCGGCGAGGGCGCGCGCGTACCAGGCGGCGACCTCCTCCGCGCGCGCATCGCCCAGGACGGCGGCGTCGCGGGCGAGGACCAGCCGCAGCTCGCCCGTGGCCTCCTCCACCACGAAGTTGGCGGTGAGCGGGAGGCTGGTCTCCTCGAAGACCCGGCGGCCCAGGACGCGCACGCCGGGGACCCGCTCCAGCTCCCGCCAGACGTGGAAGTGGACGAAGTTGAAGGCGGCCTCGAAGGGCGCCTCGCCCCCGCACAGGCGCTGCACCTCGGCCAGGGGGAAGCGGCGCAGCGGGAGCAGCTCCTCCTCGGCGCGGAAGGCGGCGCGCGCCAGCTCGGCCCAGGAGCCGCCGGGCATCTCCACGCGCAGCGGGAGCGCGTTGAGGAAGAGGCCCAGCACGCGCTCGCCGTCCGCGTCCTCCGGCCGGCCGTTGGTGGTGACGCCGGTGGTCGCCTCCCGCGCGCCGGCCAGCGCGCCGAGCACGCGCAGGTGCACAGCCAGGAGCAGGCTCTTCAGCGGGACGCCGGCGCGCCTCGCCGCCTCCCGGAGCTCCGCCGTGAGCCCCGCCGGCAGCGGCGCCTCCGTGAGCCGCACCCCGCTCCCGCCCGCCCGCGGGTCGCGCGGGAGCCGTGTCGGCGACGAGTCCGCGAGGCGCGCCGCCCAGGCGGCCAGCAGCTCGTCGGACGCGGCGGCGCGGCGCTCCAGCTCCACGTAGTCGGCGAAGGAGGCGCGGGGCGGCGGCGCGGGCGGCTCCACCTCGCGGCCCAGGCGCGCCGCGTACAGGCGGAGCAGCTCGGTGAGGAGCGCCGCCACGCTCCAGCCGTCCAGGACGGCGTGGTGGAAGCCCAGGCCCAGCTGGAAGTCCTCCGGCCCCCGCCGGTGCAGGTGGAAGCGCAGCAGCGGCGCCGTCTCCCAGTCGAAGCCGCGCGCCTTCTCCGCCGCCATCCACGCCGCGACCGCCTCCTCTTGCTCCCCGGCCGCGAGGCCGGAGAGGTCGTCCACCGACACCGGGACCGCGCCCTCCGCGTGGACCCGCGCCAGCGGCTCGGAGCAGCCGCCCAGGTCGAACGAGGTGCGCAGCACCGGGTGCCGCCCGGCCATCTCGGCGACGGCGGCGCGGAACGCCTCCGCGTCCAGCGGCGCGCCCACGTGGTAGCTGAACACGTCGTGGTAGACGGCGCTCCCGGGGGCGGACTCGCTGTGGAAGAGCATCCCCATCTGGAGCCGCGTGAGCGGGTACGCGTCCACCACGTCCGCGGGGAGCCGCCCGCGGTCCTCCGGGCGCACCAGCCGGAAGGGCCCGCCCTCGGCCGTCCGCTCCGCGACCGTCTCCCCCGCCACGGCGGCGGCGAGCGCCTCCACGGTCTGGTGGCGGAAGAGCAGCGGCAGGGCGACCTCCACCCCCGCCTCCCGCGCCCGCGCGACCACGCGGATGCTGCGGATGGAGTCGCCGCCGAGCGCGAAGAAGTTGTCGCGTACGCCGACGCGCTCCACGCCCAGCACCTCGCCCCAGACGCCCGCCAGCACCTCCTCCGTCCCGGTCCGCGGCGCGACGTAGGCGTCGCCCAGCTCCGGGCGGGCGGCGTCCGGCGCGGGGAGGGAGCGGCGGTCCAGCTTGCCGTTCGCGGTGAGCGGGAGCCGGTCCAGGAGCACCCACGCGGCCGGGACCATGTGCTCGGGGAGGCGCGAGCGCAGCCCTCCGCGCAGCGCCTCGACGGTGGGCGCGGCGCCCTCCGCCGGCACCACGTAGCCCACGAGCCGCCTGTCGCCGGGCTCGTCCTCGCGGGCCAGGACGGCGCACTCGCGCACCTCCGGCAGCTCCGCCAGCGCGGCCTCCACCTCGCCCGGCTCGATGCGGAAGCCGCGGATCTTCACCTGCTGGTCGATGCGCCCCAGGTACTCCAGGTCGCCGCCGGGGCGCAGCCGCGCCAGGTCGCCGGAGCGGTAGAGCCGCGCGCCCGGGACGCCGGAGTACGGGTCGGGGGCGAAGCGCTCCGCCGTCAGCTCCGGGCGGCCCAGATACCCCCGCGCCACCCCCGCCCCCGCGACGTGCATCTCCCCCGCGACGCCGGGCGGGACGGGCTCTCCGTGGCGGTCGAGGAGGTAGACGGCCAGGTCGGGGATCGCCGCGCCGACGCGGCTCCCCCGCGCGCCTTCCACGTCCTCCGCCGTCACGGGGCGGAAGGTGACGTGCACGGTGGTCTCGGTGATCCCGTACATGTTCACCAGGCGCGGGCGCCCGTCCCCGTGCCGCTCCACCCAGGGCCGGAGCGCCGCCGGGTCCAGCGCCTCCCCGCCGAAGACCACCCACCGCAGCGGCAGCTCCGCCGTGTCCGCGGACGCCGCGTCGGCGCGAACCAGCCCCGCGAAGGCCGACGGCGTCTGGTTCAGCACCGTGACTCGCTCGCGTCGCAGCAGCTCCAGGAACGCCCCGGGCGAGCGGGAGACGGCGTGCGGGACGACCACGAGCCGCCCGCCGTACAGCAGCGCCCCCCAGATCTCCCACACCGAGAAGTCGAACGCGTATGAGTGGAAGAGCGTCCACGCGTCCTCCGCCCCGAAGCCGAACCAGTGCTCCGTCGCGTCGAAGAGGCGCAGCACGCTGGCGTGCGTTACGGGGACCCCCTTGGGCCTGCCGGTGGAGCCGGAGGTGTAGATGACGTAGGCGAGGTTGTCGGGGGTGGCGCCGTTCTCCCCCTCCCCCCTTGCGGGGGAGGG
>DATABU010000327.1:0-7000 GCA_036259415.1 Longimicrobiaceae bacterium | reverse complement strand
CGGGGCGGGCGGGTGGGCGCGGGGCGGGCGGGTGCGCGCGGCCTGGGGCGCGCTGACGGCGCCGTCCGCGGCGTGGCTGCTGCATGCCGCCGCGATCTGGCTCTGGCACCTCCCGGCGCTGTACCAGGCGACGCTGGCGAGCGACGCGGTGCACGGGCTGCAGCACCTCTCGTTCCTGGGGACGGCGCTCCTCTTCTGGTGGGCGCTCGCGCACGGACGCCGGGGGCGCACGGGGTACGGGGCGGCGGTGCTGGCCCTGTTCACCACGGCGCTGCACAGCGGCGGGCTGGGGGCGCTGCTCACCTTCTCGCCGCGCCCCTGGTACCCGGCCTACGCGGAGTCGACGGCGGCGTGGGGCCTCACCCCGCTGGAGGACCAGCAGCTCGCGGGGCTGATCATGTGGATCCCGGCGGGGGTGAGCTACCTGATCGCCGGGCTGCTCCTGCTGGCGGGGTGGATGCGCGAGTCGGAGCGGAGGGCGGTGCGCTGGGAGGAGCGCGGCGCGCTGCGGCCCACCTGAGGGAGGGGAGGCGATGCGAGACGCGGCGAGGTGGGGGGTGGCGGCGCTGGGGGCGCTGGCGCTCGCGGCCTGCGGACTGTACGCGGACGAGTCGTCGTACGCCAGCGCGGCGGCGCTCACCGGGGGGGACCCCCGCGCGGGGCGGCAGAAGATCCGCGACTACGGGTGCGACGCCTGCCATGCCATCCCCGGGATCCCGGGGGCCGACCGGACGGTGGGGCCGCCGCTGGAGGGGATCGCCGGGCGCATGTACATCGCCGGGCTGCTGACCAACCAGCCGGAGAACATGGTTCGCTGGATCATGGACCCCCCCGCCGTCGATCCGAAGACCGCCATGCCCGACATGGACGTCGCGGAGGACGACGCGCGCGACATCGCGGCCTACCTGTACACACTGCGCTAGGGAGAGTGGGAACGGAATCCAAGTCGTTGTGAATCTTGTGGATGTGCCCCGGGGTCCATACATTTGGCGGCCTGCTTCCCACGCGGAACGGACGCCCGCTCCCGGACGCGCTCCCGCCATCCACGAGAACATGTCCTCCAGACCGATGCAGCCGCCGCTCACCGCGTCGGAGATCGACGACGCCCAGCGGCGGGTCGACCTGCTCCGCCGGCGGGCGCTGGAAGCCCGCGCCGAGATGCAGACGCTCCTGGACGACACGCTGCGCGAGGTGCAGCGGGTGCTCCAGGACCTCCGCATCAAGGACGAGATCCTGGCCTCCTCGCGGGAGATGCTGGACGCGGAGCAGCGGCGCTACCAGGAGCTCTTCGACCTCGCCCCCGACGCGTACGTGGTCACCGACCGGTTCGGCGCCATCCGGCAGGCTAACCGCGCCGCCTCCGCGCTCTTTCGCGTCCCCGGGACGGAGCTGGTGGGGCAGTCCCTCGCCGAGCGGGTCCACGAGGCGGAGCGGAAGGCGTTCCAGCGCCAGCTCCTGCGCCTCTCCCGCGGGGAGCGGATCGAGGACTGGGAGATCCGGCTGCGCGGGTGCGGGGAGGACCCCGTGCACGCGGCCGTGACGGTGACCGCGGCCGACGACCCGCACGGCACGCACCTGGGGCACCGCTGGCTGATCCGCGACGTCACCGAGCGCCGGCGGGCGGAGGAGGCCGCGCTCCGGCTGATCGAGGAGCAGGCGCACCGGGCCCACGCCGAGGCCGCCCACCGCCGCGCCACCTTCCTCGCCGAGGCCGGCCAGGTCCTCGCCGGCTCGCTGGACTACGGGACCACGCTGGCGAACGTGGCCCGGCTCGCGGTGCCGCGCGTGGCAGACTCGTGCATCGTCTACGTGGTGGAGGAGGACGGGCAGGTGCGCCGGCCCGGCGCGGCCCACGTGGACCCGGACAAGGAGGCGCGGCTGCACGCGCTGCTCCGCACCCGCCCGTTCGACTCCGACTCGCCGGCCCGGCCCGTCGCGCGCGTCCTGCGCACCGGCGAGCCCGAGGTGATCCCGGAGGTGGCCGCCGAGCCGGAGAGCCTCGCCCTGGACGCCGACGAGCTCCGGGAGCTGCGCGACCTCGCGCCGCGCTCGCTGATGGTGGTGCCGCTGGTCGCCCGGGGGCGGGTCCTGGGCGCCATCAGCCTGGGGTGGGGCGAGGCGGGGCGGTGCTACACGCCGGAGAGCCTGCCGCTCGCGCAGGAGCTGGCCGGCCGGGCCGCGCTCGCCATCGACAACGCGCGGCTCTACACCGCGGCGCAGCAGGCCAGCCAGGCCAAGTCGGAGTTCCTGTCCTCCATGTCGCACGAGCTGCGCACGCCGCTGAACGTGGCGCTGGGGTTCGCCGACCTCCTCCTGCTCGGCGTCCCCGAGGCCATCCCGGCGTCCGCGCGGGAGCACGTGGAGCGGATCCGGACGGCGTCGCAGCACCTGCTGCAGCTGGTGGAGCAGGTGCTCACCTTCTCGCGCATCGAGGCCCTGCGCGAGACGGTGAGCCCCGCGGCGGTGGACCTGGCCGCGATCGCCGGCGAGACGGCCGCCCTGGTCGAGCCGCTCGCCCGCGAGAAGGGGCTGTCGCTGACGGTGCGGGTCCCCGCGGGCCGCATCGTCGTCCGGAGCGATCCGGCCAAGCTCCGCCAGATCCTCCTCAACCTGCTCGCGAACGCGGTGAAGTTCACGGAAGCGGGCGAGGTCGTCCTGGTGGCACGGGAAGAGCGGGAGCGGATCGCGCTCGAGGTGCGCGACACGGGGCGGGGGATCCCCGCCGAGCACCTGGAACGGATCTGGGAGCCGTTCCACCGGGTGGAGGAGCCGGGCGAGGGACGCCCCGGCGGCACCGGGCTGGGGCTGGCCATCGTGCGCCGCCTCACGCACCTCCTGGGCGGCGGGGTGCGCGTGGAGAGCGCGCGCGGCCAGGGCAGCACGTTCACCGTGGACCTGCCCGTGGACTGCGGGGCGCCCTGAGGCGCTCCCGCACAGGCGGGACGGGAGGAGAGAGGCGGATGGCGGCAAGGGAGCAGGTCCCGACGGGCGTGCCCGGGCTGGACCGGCTGCTGCGCGGGGGACTGCCGCGGAGCGGGCTGCACACGGTCGTCGGCAGGCCCGGGGCGGGGAAGAGCGTGCTGGCGCACCAGGTCGGCGCCGAGCGGATCCGGCAGGGCGGGAGGGTGCTCTACCTCACCGCGCTGGTGGAGACCCACCAGACGCTCATCGCGCAGGCGCGCTCGTTCAGCTTCTTCGACCCGGCCACGGTCCCCGACTCGTTCTACTACGCGAGCCTGTACCCCGCACTCGCGCGCGGCGGGCTCCCTGCGGCGCGCGAGGAGATCAGCCGCCTGGCGCGGGAGCAGGGGCCCACCCTGGTGGTGCTGGACGGGGTGCACGCGCTCAAGGCGCGCGCCGAGTCGTTCCTGGAGTACCAGCGCTTCATGCACGAGCTGGAGGCCGAGGCGACGCTCACCGGCGCCGCCACCCTCCTGCTGGTGCACCCGGAGCGGCGGATGTCCTCCGACCCCACCTTCACCATCGCGGACGGCATCCTCCACCTGGCGACCCGGCACGTCCGGCTCCGCAGCGTGCGGATGCTGGCCGTGGAGAAGCTGCGCGGCGTGGGGCACGTCGGCGGCTGGCACACCTTCGCCATCACCGGGGACGGCGTGCACGTCTACCCGCGCCTGGAGTCGCTGGCGGCCGGGGATGAGCGCCACCTCGACGGCGACCCGCCCGAGACCTCCGCGGCCGACCTGGTCGACTTCGCCGTGGAGGACATGCACGAGCTGACCGGGGGCGGCCTGGCCCGCGACTCGGTGACGCTGGTGGTGGGCACGCCGGGCTCCGGCAAGACGCTCCTGGGGCTGGCCTTCCTGGCCGCCGCGGCGGAGGCGGAGGAGCCGGTCCTCTTCCTGGGCTTCCACGAGGAGCCGAGGGCGCTCCTCCAGAAGGCGGACGGGGTCGGGCTCCCCCTCCGGAGGGGGCTCGAGCGGGGGCTCGTCCACCTGCACTGGAGGGCGCCCACCGAGCTGCTGGCCGACGACGTCGCCGAGTGGGTGCTCGCGTCCATCGAGGAGCACGGGATCCGGCGGGTGGTGGTCGACGCCATCGAGGACGTGCGCCAGGCCATCATCCCCCGCGACCGCGAGGTGTACTTCCTGGCGGCCCTCGCCACCCGGCTCCGCCGCCGCGGGGTCGCCTCCCTCTTCTTGCAGGACCTCGCCAGCATCGCGGGCGTCAACTTCGACATGCCCATGCCGGAGCTGTCGGCGCTCATGGACAACGTGCTGCACACGCGCTACGTGGAGGACGGGGCGGAGCTGCGCCGGCTCGTCGGCGTGCTCAAGATCCGCGCGCGGCACCACGACCGCTCGCTGCGGGAGTTCCAGATCACGCCGGCGGGGCTGCGCGTGGGGAAGGCCATCAAGGGGAGCGACACGCTGCTCACCGGGTTCGCGAGCGGTCGCGGGATCCTGGGGCACTGATGCCCCGGCGCGTCCTGGTCGCGGACGACGAGCCCGCCATCACCGAGCTCATGGCCAGCATCCTGGCCTACGCCGGCTTCGAGGTCCTGCAGGCGCACGACGGGCCGGAGGCGCTTGGCCTCGCCCTGCGGGAGCGGCCCGACCTGGCGATGCTGGACGTGATGATGCCCGGGCTGGACGGACGCGACACCTGCCGGGCGCTGCGGATGGAGGGGGAGCTGCACGGCCTCCCGGTGGTGCTGTTCAGCTCCGCCGACGAGCAGGACGTCGACTGGCGCGGAGCGGGGGCCAGCGCCTTCCTGCAGAAGCCCTTCGACGTCCGGGGGCTGCCGGAGCTGGTGTCGCGGATGCTGCCGGATGGGGGCGGGTAGGAGCCCCGCCCGGGGCCCGCAGCCGGAAAAGACCACGGGGGCGGGGGATCCGGACGGGTCCCCCGCCCCCGCCTCTGCGCGCCGCGAATGCGTGTTACAACTGTGCAAACCCTTGCCAAACACACATTTGTGGGCGCCGGGGCACGCGAGTTGCGGCGGGCGCAGATCCCGTGATTTCACCCGAGGTGCACCATGCGCGACCCCCGCAACCAGGCTTCGGAAGACAAGTGCGCCCGCTGCGGGACCCCCGTCCGGTCCTGCCGGTGCAAGGGGCACGAGCTCGACGGCGGCTGCACCCGCCCCGCGTGCAGCTGCTGGTCGGAGCTGTGCTGCGAGTGCGGCGACGAGTACGCCCGGCGCTTCGTCGGGGCGCTTCTGGCCTGAGGAGAGAGCAATGCGAGACATCGACAGGGAGATCGGGATCGGGAGCTTCCGGCGGGACGCCCCCGCCGACGACACGGGCGCGGTGGAGCGGAACCGCCGCATCGGCGAGATGCTGCTCCTCGCCGACGAGGTGGAGGAGACGCTCCACGCCCTGCGGGCGGCGCCCGATGCCGAGCCCATCGAGCCGGGCCGGCCGCGCGAGGAGACGCTCCGCGCCCTGGAGCGCCGGGCGCGCCTGGAGCGCGACCGCGTGCACGCCCTGGAGCGCTCGTCCCGCATCGACTACGGCGCCGTCGCGCGGGCCATGCCGCTCTCCGACGCCATGGGCTGAAGGCGCGGCGCGGGGGTTGCCGGGGAGGGCCGCGCGGCGGTACCCTCCCCCTCCCCCCGACCCCCGACGCGCATGCTCCTCCGCACCACCGCCCGCGGGCCGCTCCGCCACGCCGCGGGCCTGGCCGTCCTGCTGGCGTTCTACGCCCTGGGCGAGGCCGCGGCCCGGCTCGGCCGGCTCCCGCTCCCCGGGAGCGTGGTGGGGATGCTGCTCCTGGCGGCGGCGCTGCACCTCCGCCGGGTGTCCGTCTCCCGGGTGGAGCCGGCGGCGGGGGTGCTGCTGCGCCACATGGGGCTCCTCTTCGTCCCCCCCGGCGTGGCGCTGATGCTCCAGTACGAGCTGCTGCGCCGCGAGTGGCTCCCGGTGGTGGCGGCCGGCGCGGCGAGCACGGTGGCGGTGATGGCCGCGGTGGGCTGGCTGCAGCAGCGGCTGGAGGGGGATGGCTGACCTCGCCGCTGCGGCGCTGGCGGTGGCCGCCACCGTCGGCGTGTACGCGCTGGCCGTCCGGCTCCAGCGGCGCCTGGGGCTCATGGTCCTGCACCCGGTGCTGGTGAGCATCGTGGCGCTGATCGCCGCGCTGGAGGCGCTGGGCGTGGACTACGCCGCCTACGACCGTGGCGGGCGGCTCCTCAGCTTCTGGCTGGGCCCGGCGGTGGTGGCGCTCGGGGTCCCCCTGTACCGGCAGGTGGAGGCGATCCGCCGGCGCGCGCGCGCCGTCCTGGTCTCGCTGGCGGCGGGCGCCGCGGTGGGGATCCTCTCGGCCTGCCTGACGGCGGCGGCGCTCGGGGCCTCGCCGGAGGTGGTGCGCTCGCTGGCGCCGCGCTCCGTCACCACGCCCATCGCCATCGAGGTCGCGAGGCGGGCGGGCGGGCTCCCGGCGCTCTCGGCCGTGGTGGTCATCCTCTCCGGGGTGCTGGGCGCGGCCGTGGGGCCGCCGCTGCTGCGGGCGCTGGGGGTCCGCAGCCGGACCGCGGTCGGGCTGGCGCTGGGCGCCGCCGCGCATGGCGTGGGGACGGCTCGCGCGGTGGAGGAGGGCGAGGTGGAGGCCGCCGGCGCGGGGATCGCCATCGGCCTGATGGGCGTGGCGACCGCGCTCCTCGTGCCGCCGGCGCTGGCGCTGCTGGCCTGGCTGGGGCTGGCGGGGTGAGGGAAGCGGTCACCGCCGGGACGCGAAGAGGACCCGCAGCGCCCGGACCAGCCCGACCAGGAGGCCGAGCAGTCCGCCCCCCAGCAGCCCGAAGGCGCCCGCCCAGAGCACGTCGGGGTCGGCGAGCCCGTCCGGCACGGCGGAGCCGGTGAGGAAGAACCCCGCCGCCAGCCCCACCAGCCCTCCGAGCGCCGCCCAGCCCAGCGCGGAGCGGACCAGCACGAACAGGGCGACCACCAGCCTCCAGGTGATGCTCGCTCCGCCCGCCGCCATGCCCGGGAGCCTGCGGGCCACCTCGTCGCGCAGGGTGGGGCCGGCGGGCGCGGGGGCGCGG
>DATABU010000326.1:0-3781 GCA_036259415.1 Longimicrobiaceae bacterium | reverse complement strand
CCGTGGACCGCACGCCGGCCACGACCACGCCGCCGGTCACCGTCCCGCAGCCGCAGACGCCGCCCGACACCACGGGGGACCGCGTACGATGAACGGATCGCGCATGGCGCTGGCGGCGCTGGTCGTCCTCCTGGCGGTCCTCTACTTCGTGCTGCGCGTCGGGATGGGGCTGGGGCTCCTGGTGCCGGACCTGATCGTGGTGGCCGTGCTCCTGGCCGCCCGGCAGCTGCGCCCCGGGTGGGCGGCGGGGGTGGGGCTCCTCCTGGGCGTGCTGGAGGGCTCGATGTTCCCGCTCACCTTCGGGGCGAGCGCGCTGGCCCTCACCCTGCTCGGGTACCTGGGCTCCCGCACCCGCGACGTGTTCTCGGGGGGGGGGCTGGTCTTCCTCGCGTTCTACCTGTTCGCGGGGAAGTGGCTCTACGACATCGTCCTCTACGTGGTCCTGCTGGGGCTGGTGAGGCCGGGGCCCCCCTCGGCGCTCCTGCTGATCTCCCCGCTGGCGGCGCTCTACGCCGCGGCGGCGGGGCTGGTGGCCTACTCCGCGTACCGCACGCTCTCCTGAAGTACCGAGCCCAATGAAGCGTGTCCGCGCGATCCGCCTCGGCGACCCGTTCCTCTTCTTCCTGGTGGTGGGGCTCTCCCTCTTCGGGATCGCCATGGTCTACAGCGCGGGGGTGCTGGACGTACCCTCGCAGGTGGTGACCGGGATCTGGAGGCAGCAGCTCCTCTGGTTCGTCCTCAGCCTGATCGCGATCCCCTTCGTCCTCCGCGTCCCGGTCACCTGGCTGGAATGGGCCGCGCAGCCCATCTACGCCTTCGCGCTCATCCTCCTCCTGCTCACGCTCGCCATCGGCGGGGGGGCGGGGACGGCGGAGAGCTCTTCGAGCTGGATCCAGGTGGGCCCGGTGCGCCTGCAGACCTCGGAGATCGGCAAGGTGGCGGTGGTGCTGATGCTCTCCCGGGTGCTGGGGGAGTGGCGGGAGGCGCCGCAGAACCTGTTCGCGCTCTGGAAGCCGCTGGCCGTGGTGGGCGTCCCCATGATGCTGGTGATGGCGCAGCCGGACCTGGGGACGGCGCTGGTCTTCGGCTCCATCCTGATCTGGTGCCTCTTCTGGGCCGGGACGCCGCTCCGGACGCTCTTCCTCCTGCTGAGCCCGGCGGTCGGCCTCTTCCTCTCCATCAACCCCTGGGTCTGGGGCGCCTGGATCATCTTCGTCGCCTTCCTGCTGTTCCGCTGGAGGGTGTACCTCTCGGAGGCGGTGACGGTGGTGCTGGTGAACGTGGCGGCGGGGACGGTGTCGTGGATGCTGTGGGCCAACCTCAAGCCGTACCAGAAGAACCGCTTCCTGGTGTTCCTGGACCCGTCGGTGGACCCGCGCGGCGCCGGCTACAACCTGATCCAGTCGCGGGTGGCCATCGGCAGCGGCGGCTGGTTCGGGAAGGGGTTCACGGAGGGGACGCAGAAGCGCCTCGCCTTCCTCCCGGAGCAGCACACCGACTTCATCTTCTCGGTGGTCGGGGAGGAGTGGGGCTTCGTCGGCGTCGCGGTGGTCCTGGTCGTCTTCGGGCTGATCTTCTGGCGGCTGGTGCGGACCGCCGAGCGCTCCTCCGACCCGTTCGCCAGCCTGGTCCCCTTCGGTCTCTTCGGGAGCTGGTTCGCCCACGTGCTGGTGAACGTGGGGATGGTGGTGGGGATCATGCCCATCACCGGCATTCCGCTCCCCTTCATCAGCTACGGCGGCTCGTTCCTCCTCGTCAACATCCTCGCGATGGCCATCGTGCAGCGCATCGCGGCGGAGGCGCGACGATGACGGCCGCCCCACAGACCCGGATTCCCGCTCATGGCCTGGTTCCGTAAGCCGAAGACGCCCCTGCAGGCCGCCGACCGCCGCGACATCCCGGCGAACGTCTGGGACAAGTGTCCCTCCTGCGGCGAGATCCTGTACCGCGAGAAGCTCAAGGATAACTGGAACGTGTGCCCGCAGTGCGGGCACCACCTCTGACTTTCCGCGGGGGGGTACGTGGCGCTCCTCACCGACGAGGGGAGCTTCCGCGAGCACGACCGCAGCCTGCGCTCGGGCGACCCGCTGGAGTTCGTGGACCTGAAGCCGTACCGCGAGCGCCTGGCCGCGGCGGAGCGCAAGAGCGCCCACGGCGACGCGGTCGTCACCGGCGAGGGCGCGCTGGACGGGATCCCCGTGCTCATCGCGGTGATGGACTTCGCCTTCATCGGCGGCTCCATGGGCTCGGTGGTGGGGGAGAAGATCGCCCGCGCCGGGCTGCGCGCCCTGGAGCGGCGCGCCCCCTTCATCGTGGTCTCTGCCTCGGGCGGGGCGCGGATGATGGAGGGGATCTTCTCGCTGATGCAGATGGCGAAGACCTCGGCGGTGCTGGCGCAGCTGGACGAGGCGGGGCTCCCGTACGTCTCCATCCTCACCGACCCCACCACGGGCGGGGTGACGGCCTCGTACGCCATGCTGGGCGACGCCAACCTGGCCGAGCCGGGGGCGCTGATCGGCTTCGCGGGGCCGCGCGTCATCGAGCAGACCATCAAGCAGGAGCTGCCGGAGGGCTTCCAGCGCTCGGAGTTCCTGCTGGAGCACGGGATGCTGGACGCCATCGTGGACCGCCGCGTGATGAAGCGCGAGGTCGCCCGGCTGCTGCGCCACATGATGGGGCTCCCCGCGCCGGTGGAGCTGGACGGGGCGCCGTCGCCCAACGGCAACGGGGCGTGACCGGGGACGATCCGCTCGCCTGGCTCTACGGCCGGACGACGGGTGGGATCCGCTGGGGGCTGGAGCGCACGGAGGAGCTTCTCGCCGGTGTGGGTGACCCGCACCGGCGTTTCCGTGCGCTCCACGTCGGCGGGACCAACGGCAAGGGCTCGGTGGCCGCGCTCTGCGAGGCGGCGCTGCGCGAGGCCGCTCCCGGCCGGCGCGTCGGCGCCTACACCTCGCCGCACCTGGTGCGCTTCGCCGAGCGCATCCGCGTCGACGGCGCGCCGGCGGACGACGCGCTCCTCGCCCGCTGCGTGGAGCGCCTCCGGCCGGACATCGAGCGGACGGGTGCCACCTTCTTCGAGGCGGCGACCGCGGTGGGGTTCCTCTGCTTCGCGGAGGCGGGGGTGGAGGTCGCGGTGGTGGAGGTGGGGCTCGGGGGCCGCCTGGACGCGACCAACGTCCTCTCTCCGGTCGCGACCGCCGTGACCAACGTCGCGCGCGACCACACGGAGTACCTAGGGGGCACGCGGGAGGAGATCGCCCGGGAGAAGGCGGGGATCTGGAAGGCGGGCGTCCCCGCCGTGACCGCCGAGGCGGACCCGGGCGCGCTCGGCGTGCTCCGCGACCGCGCGGCGGCAGTCGGCGCTCCGTTCTGGGCGCTGGACGAGGCGGCCGCGGTGGAGGACGTGCGCGTCTCGGCGGCGGGCACGGCGTTCCGGCTGCGCTCCGCCGCGTGGGGCGGGCGCGACGTGCGCACGCGCCTGGTGGGCGCGCACCAGGCGCGCAACGCTGCTCTGGCGGCGGAGCTGCTGGCCCGACTCCCGGCGGAGCTGAGGCCGGGGTGGGAGGCGGTGGAGCGGGGCTTCGCGGCGGCGCGCTGGCCGGGGCGCTTCCAGGTGGAGGAGGTCCGCGGGACCACCTTCGTCCTGGACGTGGCGCACAACCCCGCGGGGGTCGCGGCGCTCGCGGCCACGCTGGACGCGGTGGAGCTGCCCCGGCCGCTGGTCCTGGTGGCCGGGATCCTCTCCGACAAGGACTGGGGCGAGATGCTCCCGCCGCTC
>DATABU010000325.1:0-6407 GCA_036259415.1 Longimicrobiaceae bacterium | reverse complement strand
GGCCCGGGGGCGAGGACCAGGGCCCGCTCCACGGCGTTCTCCAGCTCGCGGACGTTGCCCGGCCAGTCGTGGGCGACCAGCAGGGCCAGGGCGTCGGCGTCCACGGGGAGCGGCGCCACCCCCAGGCGGGCGGCGTGCTTGGCCACGAAGTGCTCCGCGAGCAGGGGGATGTCCTCGGGGCGCTCGCGGAGCGGCGGGAGGTGCAGGGAGACCACGTTCAGACGCCAGTAAAGGTCCTCGCGGAAGCGGCCGGCGTCCACCTCGGCGCGCAGGTCGCGGTGGGTGGCGGTCACCACCCGCACGTCCACCGGCAGCGTCCGCTCCCCGCCCACCCGCGTGATCTCCCCTTCCTGGAGCACGCGCAGCAGCCCCGCCTGCGCGGCGGGGGACAGCTCGCCGACCTCGTCCAGGAAGAGCGTCCCGCCGTCCGCCTGCTCGAAGGCGCCCCGGTGCGCGCTGCGGGCGTCGGTGAAGGCGCCCTTCTCATGGCCGAAGAAGGTGGACTCCAGCAGCGTGGGCGGGATGGCCCCGCAGTTGACGGCCACGAAGACGGCCCCGGCGCGGCGGGAGTGGCGGTGGAGGGCGCGCGCGACCAGCTCCTTCCCCGTCCCGCTCTCGCCGGTGATGAGCACGGTGGTGTTGACCGGCGCGATGCGGCCCACCATCCGGAAGAGCGCGTCCATGGCGCCGGACTGGCCCACCATGTTCTCGGGGCGGAAGCGCTCCTCCAGCTGCGACTCCAGCGCCGCCACCCTCCGCTCCAGCCGCCGCACCTCCAGGGCGCGCTCCACCGCCACCTGCAGGGCGTCGTTGTCGAAGGGCTTGGTGACGTAGTCCAGCGCCCCCCGGCGCACCGCCTCCACCGCGGAGCCGATGGTCCCGTGCGCCGTCATGATGATGAAGGCCGGCTCGGCGGGGGCGAGGGCGGCGCGGAGCGCCTCCATGGTCTCCACCCCGTCCATCCCCCCCAGGCGCAGGTCCAGCAGCGCCAGGTCGGGCCGGAAGCCGGGGGCCTGCGCCAGCGCCTCGGAGCCGCTCCCCGCGGCGAGCACCTCGTAGCCCGCGTCGGCCAGCAGCGAGGCGAGGACGCGCCGCAGGGTGCGCTCGTCGTCCACCACCAGGATGCGCCCCTTCACGGCGCGCGGCCGCACGGGAGGCGCACCACCACCTCGGTGCCGGAGCCGGGCTCGCTGCGCACCTCCATCTCCCCGCCGTGCCGCTCCACGATCCCGTAGCAGATGGACAGGCCGAGCCCCGTGCCTTCGGGCCGGGTGGTGAAGAACGGGTCGAAGACGCGGTCCAGGTGCTCGGGCGCGATCCCCGGCCCGGTGTCGGCGACCCGCAGCTCCACCGCGCGGCCGCGCGGCGCGGCGGACACGCGCAGCTCGCCCCCGTCGGGCATGGCCTGCAGGGCGTTGAGGAAGACGTTGAGGAGCACCTGCTTGAGCTGGTTGGGGTCGGCGTGCAGCGAGAGCACCGGCGGGACGTCCAGCGCCACGGAGACCCGCTGCCCGCGGGCGCGCGCCGCCACCAGGCCCACGCTCTGCCCCAGCAGCTCCGGGAGCTCCACCGGCTCGGGGAGGGAGACGGGGGGACGGGCGAAGGAGAGGAGCCCCTCCACGATCCCGTCGATCCGGTCCACCTCGGAGAGCAGGTCGTCCACCAGCGAGGCCCGGTCGCTCCCCTCGGCGTAGTCGCCGCGCAGGTACTGGATCGCCGAGCGGATGGCGGCCAGCGGGTTGCGGATCTCGTGCGCGGCCCCGGCCGCCAGCTCGCCGGCGGTGGCCAGCCGCTCCGCCCGGTACATCCGCTTCAGGCGCGCCCGCCCCTCCCGCGCCAGCGCCGCGTTCTCGAACGCGAGCGCCGCCTGCCCCGCCAGCGCCAGGAGCAGCTCGCGGCTCGCGGGGTCCAGCGGCCTCCCGCCGCGCGATCGCCCCAGCGTCAGGAAGCCGGTGAGCCGGTTCACCGCCACCAGCGGGACGCACGCCGCGGCGCCCAGCGCCGCCAGGGCCCTGCGCTCCGCCTCGTCCAGGAACTCCATCACCCCCGGGCTCTCCCCGGTGAAGAGCGGCGCCTCGTTGACCCTGAGCCAGCGCGCCAGCTTCCCCTCCGCGGGAAAGACCGCGTCCTGCGCGGCGGTCCCGCGCGCGGCGACGGCCCGGAAGGACGCGCCGTCCCCGTCGCGGAGGAAGACGGCGACCCCCTCCAGGCCGAAGGTGTCGCACAGCCGGGCCGCCACCCCCTGGAACAGCTCCTCCTGGTCCGCGGTCAGCGTCAGGAAGCGCGTGAACTCGTGCAGCGTCTGCAGGTGGTCCGGCGGGCGGGGCGACCACCGCGCGAAGAGGGACTTCATGCCCGCTGATTTACTGGGGCGGTGCGACCGGTGTCAATGCCGGCCCCGTGCTCACCGGCGCACCAGCCGGGCCCCCAGCGCCACCACCCCGGCGACCACGCCCACCAGGAGGAGCCCCAGCAGCCCCGTGCCCATCCAGTTGGCGGCGGACCCCACGTGGACGCGCAGCATCTTGTCCTCCGTCTCCATGCTGCGGTCCCCCGCGGCGGACTCGGTGCGCAGCCGCGCCTCGTAGTCGCCCACCGTGACGCCGCGCGGCGGCGCCAGGGTGACGCGCACCCTGCGCTGCGCCCCCACCGGCAGGTCGGGCACCAGCTCGGGGTCGGTGCGCGCCTCCCACCCCTGCGGCGCGTCCACGCGCAGGCGCACGCCGGTGATCGCCTGGCTCCCGGCGTTGCGGACGGCCACCTCCACCGCGACCGAGTCGCCGGGGCGGATCTCGTGGTAGAGGTTCGCGGCGCGCACCTCGATCCTCCCGATCCCCCTCGGGACGATCTCCAGCCGCGCCTTGCCCGCCCGCAGCGAGGCCGCCTCCCGCTCTCCCCCGGGCGTCCCCGCCAGGGCGCGCAGCCGGGCGTCCGACTCCGGGTCGAGCGCCATGGCCCAGAAGGCGATGGGCTGGTCGGCGCGCAGCTCCCCCTCGGCGCGCCGCGGCAGCGTCACCACGAGCTGCAGGTCGCGCTGGCTCGTCCCCTCGGGAAAGCGGAGCTGGGTGAGCCGCGCCCCGCTCGCGGGGTCGCGGAACTCGGCCGAGACGCCGCGGGGGAGTCCCACCGCCGCCAGCCGGAAGACGTCCTGCCCGCGGGTGAAGCGCTCCAGGCGCAGGTCGTACGTGGCCTGCGCGCCCAGGTCGGCCACCTGCGAGAACTGGGTGGACTGCACGGCCACGATGTCGGCGGAGGCGTCCTGCTCCAGGTAGATCTTCCGCTCCTCCGTGCTCCCGCCGTAGCCGAGGGAGACCACCACCTCGTCGGCGTCGCGCAGCAGGCCGAACTCCAGCACGGCCGCCTGGCCGCTGCGCAGCCGGGCGATGCGGCGCTCGTAGGGGGCGGAGATGATGGCGCCGGCCGGGCCCGGCTCGGCCTTGAGGCTCACGTACACCTCGCGGACCTCCCCGGAGCGGAGCTGCGCCAGGAGCGCCGGGTCGATCGCGTCCTCCAGGCGCTCCGCCTCCGCTCCCGGGCCCGTGGTGTTGCGGAGCGCCAGCCGCACCCGGCTCCCCCCGTCGGGGCCGCGGCTCTTCACCGCGCGCTCCACCGCGATGTGCGGCTGGGTGGAGGCGGCCGCGAGCGACTGCTGCAGGTAGTTGACGCGCGCCCGCTCCCACTCGGCCCGGCGCGCCGCCAGCTCCTGCTCGCTGATCACGCTGCGCTCGTGCAGCTCGCGGGCGCGCCCGTACTCGGTCTCGGCGTGCTTGAAGTCCGCCTGGGCGCGCACCAGCCCCAGGAGCCGGTACTGGTCGTCGCGGGGGTTGTACCCGGCGGCGGTCTGGGCCGCGAGCGGGGCGGCGAGCGCCGCCGCCAGCGCGCCCGCGCCCAGGAGGGTGCGCACGCTCATCGCACGTCGTACCGGCCGAAGGCCACGAAGCCGCCGGCCACGAACAGCGCGGTGTAGAGCAGGAGCAGCCCCAGGGCCCCGAGCGACCGGCCCACGGCGGCCCCGGCATCGCGCTGCGGCGGGGCGAAGGCGGGAAGGGAGGCCACCGGGGGGGGCACGCGGAGGTCGGTGGTCATGCTGCAGCACTCCGTCGCCTGGATGCGGAGCGTCGGCGGGTCCTCGAAGAGCGCCGCGTCCAGCCGGGTCTGCTGGCGGCGCACGGCCTCGCGCCAGGCCCGGTAGTCGGCGTCGCCCGTCCCCGCCAGGTCCGCGGCGGCGCTGGCGAAGGCGGCGGCGGGGCTGAGCGACATGATCGCCCGCGCCACCCGCGCCTGGACCGCGGCCCGCCGCTCCGCGTCCCGGTCCACCTCCCCCAGCGCCCGGCGCCGCTGGCTGAAGTAGTCGGTCATGATCGGCGTGAAGGCGCGGTCCATTGCGGCCCGGTTCTCCTCGTAGATCCGGCCGGACATGGTCACCTCCGTCTGCCCCGCGACCCGCATGTATGCCTCGCCCATCGCCAGCTCCGCCGTCCGGCGCAGGTCCGCGTCCAGCGCCCGCTTCTGGGTGGCGACCAGGTAGGGCGCGGGGACGGGGGAGACGGCCTGGGCCACCAGCGTGGAGGTGGGCGGGATCGCCAGCACCATCGCCACCCAGGCCACCAGCAGCACCACCAGGGCGGTCTTCTGTGCGGTGACCACCGAGGACACCATCAGCCCCAGCGAGTACAGGCACATCAGGTAGAGCGCCGAGGCGGCCGCCAGGAGCGCGGCCCGGGACAGGGTGTCGGGGGCCAGCAGGTCCACGCCGAAGAAGCGGGCGCTGAGCAGCGCCAGCAGGAAGGCCGCCGCCAGCGGCACCAGCAGCGTGACCGCGCCGCCGATCACCTTTCCGGCCATGAACGCCGGGCGGGGGACGGAGTGGCTGAGCACGGCCCGCAGCGTCCCCATCTCCTTCTCGCCCGCCACCGCGTCGAAGGCCAGCAGGATGGCCAGGAGCCCAAGGACGATGCGCACCAGGAACTCCATGTCCAGCTGCCCCAGCACGTCCGCCAGGCGCTGGGTGCTGGCCGCGGAAGGGCCCGCCTCCACCCCCACGGAGGTGAACTCCCAGTACTGGGGGAGCGCGCCGTCCAGCCCGCGCACCAGCACGCTCAGCGGCTCGGGCGCGCGCATGGCCCGCAGCATGATCCGCTCGTCCCCGGAGTCCATCCCGCGGACCTGCTCGCCGGCGGGCCCGCCGACGCGCTCCTGCCGCTCGGCGGTCAGGCGGCCGTACTCCGCCAGTCGCACGTGGTAGTCGCGCGCGCCGACGTAGACCGCCAGGGGGGTGAGGCCCACCACCAGGAGGGCGATGACCAGGAAGCGCGCGCTCACCAGGTGGTCCGTCAGCTCGCGCAGGGCGATGGTCCAGGCCGCGTGCCGGGCGCCGGACGCGGCGGGGCGCGACGGGGCGGCGGGCGGCGCGAGTACGGGGGTGCTCATGCGGGTCCCGGTGGGTCGAGGTGGTGGGGATGGTCAGGCGGTCTGCGCTTCGGACGCGCCCACCTGCATGTAGTCCAGGTACAGGCTCTCCAGGTCCTCGCCCTCCAGCTCCGCGCGCGTGCGCACCATCACCAGGCGCCCCTCCTTCATGATCCCCACCCGGTCGGCGTGGACGCGGGCGCGGAAGATGTCGTGCGTGCTCATCAGGATGGTGCGGCCCTCGCCCCGCAGCTCGTCCAGCAGCGCCATGAACTCGGCCGCGGACTTGGGGTCCAGCCCGGAGGTGGGCTCGTCCAGCAGGACGTTGGCGGCGTCCTTGACGATGGCGACGGCGATCCCCACCTTCTGGCGCATCCCCTTGGAGAAGCGCTTCACCCGCTGCTCGAAAGCCTTCTCCTGCAGGCCCACCCGGCGGAGCGCCATGTAGCACTCCTCGCGCGTCAGGCCGGTACGGCCGGCCAGCCGGGCGAAGAACTCCAGGTTCTGCCGCGCCGTGAAGCTCCCGTAGAGCATCACGTTCTCCGACACGTAGGCGATGCGCCGCTTGGCGCCCAGCGGGTCGCGCGCCACCTCGATCCCATCCACCCGGGCCGCCCCCGCCGAGGGGCGGATGAAGTCCAGGAAGAGGTTGATGGCCGTGGACTTCCCTGCGCCGTTGGCGCCCAGCAGGAAGAAGATCTCCCCCCCGGCGACGGTGAGGTTCAGGTGGTCGAGGGCGAGGTGCCCGTCCTCGTACCGCTTGGTGAGGTCCACTGCCTGGAGCATGGGAGGAGCGGGGTTCGGTGTGAGCGTCGCGCCGGAGCGCGATCCCCCAACGCCAGCGCCGTGCCCGCCAGGCGCCGCACGCCCAAGTCGTGCACGGGCAGTCGCTTGGCAGAAACGCAGGCACGCTCTGCGGAGCGATCCGGGTAACGGGTTACCCAGGTTCCCGGCGGGATGGGGTGGGGCTTTCCCGTGGGGGTGGAAGACGGGACGGG
>DATABU010000324.1:0-14438 GCA_036259415.1 Longimicrobiaceae bacterium | reverse complement strand
CCCGCCCAGGCCGAGGTGTCCGCGGCGAGCGCTCCGTAGTCGTCGCGGCAGGCGTAGTCGGCGTACCAGCGGACGGCGGGGGAGCGGAAACCGCGCTCGTCCAGCCAGCGCGCGAAGGACACGCCGTCCAGCGGCGAGGCGCGCCGTCCCAGCGTGGAGGGAATGGTGAACTCGCCCGTGGCGCGCAGCCGCTCCATCTCCTCGCCGAAGCGGCGCAGCTCCGCGCGGTCGGCGGGGGTGTCGGCTAGCGTCTCCTCCAGACCCTCGTGCCACCGCCCCCAGCGGAAGACCCGCTCCTGCGGCGAGAAGGCCCGCATGGTCTCTTCCCAGGCCCCGTCGCGCAGCACCCCCAGCTCCGCGAACAGCTCGCGCGCCCGCGCCGCTCGGGGCCCCGGCACCGGGACGTAGTGCGCGCCCCAGGGGAAGGCGGAGACCTCGTTCTCCCCCCAGCGGGCGTTGCCCCCGGCGCGGTCCTCCATCTCCAGCAGCACGAAGTCGCGCATCCCGGCGCGCTCCAGCCACCAGGCCGCGGAGAGCCCCGCGATCCCCCCGCCCACCACCACCACGGGGATGCGCTCGGTGCGCCGCGGGGCGGGGAAGGCGGCGCGGTCACGGAGCCGGTGCCCGCGCGCGCCGCCGTCGTCCACGAAGCCCCCGGCGAGCGGCCGGGCCGTCTTGGGGGCGCACCCCACCAGCGCCGCCGCGGCCATGCTCCCCGAGGCGGCCAGGAACCCGCGCCGGGAGAGCGTCACCGCTCGATCTCCTTCCACTCCCGCCCGTAGTAGCGCACCAGCACCTGGTCGTCCAGCCGGTTGGGCTCGGCGGGGACGGGGAGCAGGTCCGCGGGGAAGTCGAACATCTGCGGGAGCACGGTGGGGGTCAGGAAGCGCAGCCCCGCGGGGAGCGCCGACGGCGGGGTGAAGTCGCCGTGCCCCGCCAGCACGAATCCCCACTCCCCGAACGAGGGGACGTACAGGTGGTACGGCCAGGCGCGCAGCCCCGAGGCGCGGAGCGTCTCCACGATGCTCCAGTACGCCGTGCGCGCGAACATGGGCGAGGTGCTCTGCACCACCACCATCCCTCCGCGGCTCACGTGGCGCTGGAGCATGCGGTAGAAGGCGGTGGTGTACAGCTTGCCCACGGCGTAGTTGGAGGGGTCGGGGAGGTCCACCACAACGAAGTCGAACACCTCGCGGTTCTCCGCCAGCCACACCGCCGCGTCGGCGTTCACCACCCGGACGCGCGGGTCCAGCAGGGAGCGGCCGTTCAGCCGGACCAGCTCCGGGTGCTCCGCGAAGAGGCGGGTCACCGCCGGGTCCAGGTCCACCAGCACCACCTCGCGCACGCCGGGGTAGCGCAGCACCTCGCGCACCGCCAGCCCGTCGCCGCCGCCCAGCACCAGCACGCGCCGGGCGCCCGGGAGCGCCGCCAGGCCGGGGTGCACCAGCGCCTCGTGGTAGCGGTACTCGTCGCGCGAGGAGAACTGGAGGTGCCCGTTGAGGAAGAGGCGCAGGTCGTCGCGCCAGGCGGTGAGCACGATCCGCTGGTACGGCGAGTTGCGCGAGAACACCACCTCGTCGGCGTACACCTGGCGCTCGGCCAGCCGGGTGATGCGCTCCGCCCCCGCCATCCCCGCGCACAGCAGCCCCAGCGTCAGCACGCACGCCGCCTGGAGGATGCGGCGCGCCCCCAGCACGTCGCGGAAGAGGTGCGTGGACCAGAGCGCCACCGCCGCGTTCACGATCCCGAAGGCGAGCGCGGCGCGCACCAGCCCCAGCTGCGGCACCACCACCAGCGGAAAGGCCAGGCAGGCCGCCAGCGCGCCCAGCGAGTCGAAGGTGAGGACGTTGGAGACGACGTCCTTGAACTCGTAGTGCCTGCGCAGGATGCGCATGAGGAGCGGGATCTCCAGCCCCACCATGACGCCCACGGCGACCACCACCGCGTAGAGCAGAAAGCGGAACGAGTCCGTGTAGGCGAAGGCCAGGAAGAGCAGCGTGGAGGAGAAGCCGCCCACCAGCGCCACCATCAGCTCCACGGCCACGAAGCGCGCCGCCAGGCCGCGGGTCACGTAGCGCGAGAGCCAGCTCCCAATCCCCATGGCGAACAGGTAGGTCCCGATCACCGTGGAGAACATGGTGACGCTGTCGCCCAGCAGGTAGCTGGCGAGCGCCCCGGCCACGAGCTCGTAGATCAGGCCGCACGCCGCGATGAGCAGTACGGTGAGGAAGAGTGCCAGGTGCAACTGCGGGTTCCTGCGTTGGGGGAGCTGCGTGTGGTGGGGCCGCTCCGGAGCCCGGACGATACTGCCGTCCGGGCTCCTGCGCGGGTCGCGGAGCCAGCGGAAACCGCCCCGCTGTCTCCGCTCCGGCTCCGGGAGCCCCGGGAAACTGCCCCCGGGTCTCCCTCCGCGAAGGATGATGGGGGTACTACGGAACCGCCCGGCCACGACGTGCCCTGACCCCACCTCCGGGATGCCCCTCCCCCGGAACGGGGGAGGGTGGCGAGCCTCCAGCGAGCCGGGTGGGGGCCCGCCGGGCGCTACAGGATCGCGGCGGCGATCACGATGGAGAGCCCGATCGACAGGCCGGCCATCATCACCGCCAGCGCGGTGTTGTGCTCCTCGATGATCTCCTTCCAGAGCGTCCCCGGCGTCATCCGGTCCACGGCGACGATGGCCGCCACGAAGATGACGATGCCGAGCACCGCGTAGACGGCGGCGGCCAGGAGTCCTCCCGCGAGCTGGTTGTTCATGTCAGGGTCTCACTTTCCGCCGACGTAGCGGCCCGAGCCGTAGTAGTGGGGGCGGTACGCGCCGGGGTTGTCGCGCACCGACGTGGGGACGTTCCGGACCTCGTTGGTCCGCAGCATGCTCCACCCGCGGTACTCCGCCAGGCCGAGCAGGGACAGCACCGCCGTCCCGAACAGGAGGTAGGGCCAGGCGCCCCTCATTCGTCGTCCTCCGAGGAGCCGTAGTCGCTCTCCTCCCAGCGGGTCATCTCGAAGGCGCCCGCCCCCAGCGAGGCGAACACCGGCGGCAGGGCCAGCACCAGCAGCGCGACCAGGAAGAAGCCCAGGCTGGGCACGTCCCGGTGGACGCGGAGGGTGTAGTTCACCGGGCCGGGACCCTCCGGCTCGATGCGCAGCACGTAGCGGCCGGGCGGGACCTCGGGGACGCGGGCCTCGTCGTCGCGCGAGCCCTCCGTCCAGTTCTCCCCGCCGTCGCTCCCGAAGTAGTAGCTCACCTCCCGCCCGAACTCCGTGGCCTGCCCCGTCTCCTGGTTGATGAGGGCGTAGTTGAGGTAGACCCAGTTGTTGGCGACGTCGGTCTCCACGTCCACGCCCAGCGCCGCCGCCCGCCCGGTCAGCACGAAGGGCTCGGTGACCACCGCGCCCGTGTCGGTGGCCGGATAGAAGCTGAACCGCTGCGTGAGCACCGGCTCCGAGCCGACGGCCAACCGCCCGAGCGCGAACACCAGCCAGACCAGGAAGAGCAGCCCGAACGCCTTCCAGTGCGCCCACATCCGCCCCGCGTGCGGCGACGGCTGGTTGGCGAAGACGCCCTTGGGCCGCGGCGGCCTCCCCGGCAGGGAGAACGCCTCCCACACCTTCGCGCCGGGGACGTACTCGCCCAGCGACCAGGTGGTCTCGCCGTCCGCCGTCTCGGCGGAGAGCATCCGCGGCGGGGAGATGTAGTCGCTGGCGAGGACCCGGTCGTCGTAGCGCACCTCCCAGGGGAACTCCCCCAGCACGAACGTCGTGCGGGCCTCGGCCTTCTGGAAGTGCTTGAAGGTCTCCCCGTGGAGGCGCGCCACGGGCCGCCCCGAGGCCCGCCCCTCCTGCGGGAGCGTCTTCAGCGTGATGACGTCGTTCCAGTGGCCGTCGTACTCGGTGAGGTAGCGGTAGCCCTGGCGCGGGTTGTACAGCAGGTACTCCCGCCAGGAGTAGTCCGTCCCCTCCACCCGGATGGTCCGCTGCTGGAATCCCAGCACCTGGTACGGGTCGCCCTTCCACTTCCCCGTGGCGCCCAGGGGGATCAGCGGCTTCACCCGTCCGGTCTTCCTGCGGTACTCCTGCAGCACCCGCAGCGAGGGAGACTTGGCGTCCAGCATCGACCCGCACGACTCGCACACCACGGTGAGGGAGTGCTCGGGGTCGCGGATGACGACGCCGGAGCCGCAGGCGGGGCAGTTCAGCGCGCGGGTGCCGGCCGCGCGCGCGGGCTCCGCCTCGCGCAGGTCGGTGAGGTGCAGGTCGTTCCAGGCGACGTACTCGCCCAGGAAGAGGAGCGGCCGGGGCTCGCTGTAGTCCAGCGTGGCGAAGCGACCCTCCTCCGTGGACTTCAGGTCCACGAAGGGGACGGTCTCCTTGTCCCAGTACTCGAACGGAAGCTCGCCCTCCACCCCGGCGTAGCGCGCCCGCGTCACCGCGGCGGCCGCGTACTCCGTCCCCCCCCAGCGGAAGCGCTGCCCGCGCTGGATCTCGTTGGGGCTGGGGAGCGGCCCCGGGTCCGGCGCCAGGAAGGTCACGGCGTACTCGGCCTGCGCGTCGGAGAGCCACCCGCTGCGGCCGTCGCCGAGGGCCAGGTGCCACTCGCTCCACCCGCCGCGCTCGTACTCGTAGACGATGCGGCCGGTCACCTCGAAGGGCCGGTCGCGGTAGCGGCCGCGGGTGCCCACCCGGATGGGCGAGGTCGAGGGCGGCGGGAGCGACTTCCGCCCCACCGCCGCCAGGTCCATGTCGTGGCGGACCAGGATGGAGCTGCAGTAGCCGCACACCGTCTGCACGGCGCCGGCCCAGTGGAACTCCACCGGGCCGCCGCAGCTGGGGCAGTTGGCGACGGGGCCGCTCATCGGGCGGGGAGGGGGGCGGCGTAGGGGCGCTCCAGGGCGCGCACCTCCACGGTCTCCGCCCCCAGCAGCTCGGCCAACCGCGCCGCGTAGTCCCACTCGGGGCGCGGCGTGCAGCAGAACAGGTTCAGGCAGATGGAGCCGTGCTCCGGGAAGGTGTGGCAGGCCAGGTGCGACTCCGCCAGCGCGCAGATCCCGGTGATCCCGCCGGGCCCCGGGAAGACGTGCCATACGGGCTCCGCGACCGGGTGCAGTCCCAGCTCCTCCACCATGCGCGCGAAGAGGGCGCGCAGCGTGGCGAGGTCGGCGAGGGCGGCGGGGTCGCAGCCGTGCGCCTCCACCAGCCACTCGCGGCCGTGGACGGGGCCGGCGTCTTCCGGGGATGGGTTCACGTGCGGACGGGGTCGTCTGTGGAGCGCGCGGGGACGGGGGAGCTCCCGGACGGACTGCGGGGCGGCCGGAGGTGCGGTCCCGGGCGGTGCGGGTTCCGGCGCGCCCGGGGCGAAAGTATAGCTCGCGGGCGGAGGATCTACAAGAACGGGAGACCGGGGGCGCCCTCAAGCGGCGTCGCCGTAGTCCACCTTCAGTGGGCGCGACGCGCAGTGCTCGCCGCAGCCGAAGCGGTAGCGGTTCTTCGCGAACCAGCGGTAGAAGCGGTCTATCGCGCCGCCCACCAGGGGGATCCGGAAGACCCACCCCAGGAGCCCGCCGCGGGGGAGCACCTCCAGCAGCTGCTCGATGGCGCCGGCGCCCTGCCATGTCTGTCCTCCGGGCCCTACCAGCTGCACCGCCTGTGCGTACGCCTCCGGCGGGATCCAGGGGAAGCGGTCCAGCACCGTGGTGTTCTGGTAGGGGACGATCTCCAGGACGTTCCGGGTGTCCCACCTGCGCAGCAGCGCCACCAGGCGGTTGCACACCTTGCAGACGCCGTCGTACACCACGGTGTAGGGGCGCCCCGTCCCCGCGGCGGCGGCGCGCTGCCCTCCGTAGACGAAGTGGACGACGGGGAAGCTCATGCCGCTGCGGCGGTCTTCACGCGGGTGTGCACCTCCGGCGGCTGCTCCAGCGTCTTCTTGACGGTGCAGAGCGCGGCCACCCGCTCCGCCGCGGTCCGCCGCGCCTCGGGGAGCGAGGGCCAGTCGATGTCGATGGTCATCTCCCCCACCCGGTGCGGCTCCTCCACGAAGCTCCACCCGACCTCCACCGCCAGGTCCTCCACCCCCAGCTTCGCGTGGGTGCCCCAGGAGGCGAGCACCGAGAAGGTGCAGGTCGCCAGGCTGCTCGCCAGCATGTGGAAGGGGGAGTACTGCGTCTCCGGCGAGTCGGCCTCGACGGTCATGGGCCCCGGCTTCCCCTCCAGCCGGATGCGGTCCTCCGAAACGAGCAGGATCCTCACGGTCTCGCGCCCCCTGGTACGCGGAGGAGGCCGCTCCTCCCCCTCACCCCTTGAGCCCCAGCAGGGACTCGCCCCCGTCGATCCAGACCTCCGTGCCGGTGATGTGGCGGGAGGCGTCGGAGGCCAGGAACAGCACTAGCTGTGCCACCTCCTGCGAGCTGCCGGGCTTCCTCCGCAGGGGGTGCGGCCCCTCCGGGAACTCCTGCGGCACCCCGATCCCGTCCAGGCCGCGTCGCTCGGTGTTCTCGTCGATCTCGGTGTCGATGGCCCCCGGGCAGATCACGTTGACGCGGACCCCGGCCCGCGCCAGCTCCAGCGCCAGCATCTTGGTCATCGCCACCTGCCCCGCCTTGGAGCTGGCGTACGCGGTCGCCCCGCTGTTGCTGAACACCCGGGTCCCGTTCACCGACGCGTTCACGATCACCGACCCGCCGCCCCCGCGCTTCAGGTGCGGCACGGCGTACTTCAGGGTGAGGAAGGTGCCCGTCAGGTTGATGGCGATGGTCTTCTCCCACTCGTCCACCTCCAGCTCCTCGATGGGCGCCCAGACCCCGTTGACGCCCGCGTTGGCGAAGACCACGTCCAGCCGCCCCCACCGGTCGACCACCCGCCGGACCGCCGCCTCCATCTCCTCCGGCTTGGAGACGTCGGCGGCCACGACCATCCCCTCGCCGCCGCACGCCTCCACCTCGCGCACCGTCTCCTCCAGCTCCTCCTCCGTGCGGCTGAGCGCGGCCACCTTCGCGCCCTCCTTCGCCATCAGCACCGCCGCGGCCTTGCCGATCCCCGACCCGGCCCCGGTGATGAGCGCGACCCTGTCCTGAAGCTGCATGTCTCCCCCCTGTTCCCCGTAGGATGTCCCCGGACCGTCGCGGAGCAGGGGAGGGGGAGCCGCGATTGTCGTACCAGGCGGAACCCGGCGGCGGGCCCGGTGGTATGCCACCGGCGATCTACAGGCACGAACCGCGGCGGCGCGTCCAGCGCCGCCGCGGCGCTTTTTCCACGGACATGCGGGCGCGCGCGCGGCCGGCGGAGGATGGCAGGGAGATGGTGATCGAGGCGTGGATCGGCATGCTGGGGATCCTCGGGACGATGCTGCTCGTGGGCGTGGGTCTGCTCAACTTCAGCGTGTTCACCAGGCAGCTCCACATCGCCAAGGAGCAGATCGAGACGGCGGTGCGCCACCTGGCGATCGCGCAGCAGCAGCCGGACCTCCACCTGATCCAGAGGGCCATCACCGAGACGTCCGACCACGTCCGGATGTTCGTGGAGCGTCCGTACCTGCGGCCGTACTTCTACTCGGACGCGGAGTGGCGGCCGGACGACACGGCGTCGCTGGACGAGGTCAGGGCCATGGCGGAGCTGATCCTCAACAACTTCGCCTCGGCGCTGATGCACTCGGCGGCGTTCCCGCAGTACCCGGTGCGCGGCATCGACCGCACCATCATGTTCCACATGCGCCACAGCGCCGCGCTGCGCGAGTTCCTGGTGGAGAACTTCGACCGCTTCCCCTTCAGCGGGCTGACGCTGCTCTGCCTGCAGCACGGGTCGCGCGAGGAGGTGGAGGCCGACCTGCGGCGGCTGATAGACGCGCCGGGCCTGGACGCGCCGGAGCTGGAGCGCCGCCGCGAGCTGCTGCGCGTGTTCCGGACGACGCAGGCGCGCGCTGCGATCGAGTACACCGCGCTGAACATGGAGAAGCGCCGCTGAGGGAAGGGACGGACGAGCGGACGCGGACGGCCGCCCGCCCGCCCGCCGCACCGCACCTCCGGCGGCGGCCGGGCGGAGTCCGCGGGGTCTTCCCGGGGGACCGGTCAGCCCGCGGCTTCCGCGGACTCCGCCTCCAGCCCCAGGTAGTACTCCTTCTGCGCCGGGTAGTAGTCTTCGAAGCGGGGCAGGGGGGCGTCCTCGCGGGAGGCCGCCAGCATGTCCAGGTAGTACTCCCACCCCGGGCCCACGTCGCCGACGTCGACCTTCGCGTCCAGGTGGTGCGTGAAGCGCAGCTCGGTCACGCCCCCGGCCTCGCTGAGGTGCGCCTCCAGGTGCCAGCTCCCGTACGCGTCCTGCGTCCGCAGGGAAAGGTGGCGCGGCGGCTCGCACGCCTCGATGGTCGCGGCCGTCGGCTCCGTCCCCTCCTCGAACCCCATGGTGACCTGGATGGTGCGGCCCGGGCCCGGCTCCCCGGTCCAGCTCCCGAACCAGCGGGCCGTGCGCTCCGACTCGGTGATGCTCGCCCATACGTCCTCGATGGGCGCGCGGAAGGTGCGGACGACCACGAGGTCGCGGCCCGCGGGGGTGCGGAGCAGGCGGCCGGACGGAATGGGGCTCATGCGGATCTCTCCTCGGGGGTGGACGGGGCGGCGCGGCGCTCGCGCCGGGTGCGGTACACCTCGGTCTCCAGGGCGTCCAGGGGGCCGGACCAGCGGTCGTGGAGCTGCGCCAGCCACGCTTCAAGCGGCGCGAGCGGGGCGGTGTCCAGCCGGTAGATCCGCTCCCGTCCGCGCGCCTCGTCCACCACCAGCCCGCACTCGCGCAGCACGCGCAGGTGCCGGCTCACGGCGGGCCGGCTGATGTCGAAGCGGTCCGCGATCTCCCCGGCGGTCAGGGTCCGGCCGCGGAGCAGCACCAGGATCTCGCGCCGGACGGGGTCGGCGATGGCGGCGGTGACGTCCATGCGAGAAATGTAACCGGCGGGTTACGCATTGGGAAGAGTCTCGTCCGCCGGCGGAGCCGCGGGAGGACCTGCCCGGTGGGCAGCCCGCTGAAGATCGTTCGGCCGCTTGCGCGCGGCGCGCCGCCTGAAGCCCGCGGGCGGTTGACAAACACCTGTGTCGGGGCCAACATCCGTCTCCCTCGACATGTCGGGAAGCGCCCCGTCCACCCCCACCGGAGACGTCTACATGCGTCCTCGCACTCACCGGCTGCCGCTCCGCGCGGCACTCGCCGGCGCTCTCCTCCTGCTCGCCTCGTGCGACCGGGACCCCACCGGCCCCGCCCTCCGCCCCGACGCCGGGGCCCGGGGAGACGTGGCGGCCGCCGCCTTCAACGGCCGCATCCGCATCGGCGTGGTCCCCTCCGCGTCCTCGGTGGCCATCGGGAGCGACGCGGGCTACACCATCACCGAGAAGACCACGGGCAACGTGCTGTTCACCGGGACGGCCGGCGCGGCCACGGTGACGCTGGAGTCGGTGGTGTACTCGTGGTACCGCCTGCAGGTGGTCTGCGGGAGCACGGCCTCGGTGGAGGCCCGCAGGGCCGCGGCCGAGGCGGACGGGGTCCCGACCTTCACGGAGTTCGTCCCGGCGGCCAACTGCACCCGCCTCTTCCTGGGGCGGTTCCCGGCGAACGCCAGCTTCACCATCCGCAACAACTTCCGCAACGAGATGATCGCGGCGGGACACTCCGGGACCGACTCGTTCTGGGCCGTCAAGGCCGACCCGGGCGTGACCGAGTACCGGGTGACCCGCGGCGCCGAGTCGACCACCTCCAGCGGCCCGGTGGTCCTCACCTCGTCGGACGGCATCGTCACCATCGCCGGGGTGAAGTACCGCGACATGGCCGAGGTGCGGGTGAACGGCGCGGGGACGCTCGCCGGGATCAACGAGCTCCCCATGGAGCAGTACCTGTACGGCGTCGTCCCGCAGGAGCTGGGCCCCGTGGCCTTCCCGGAGCTGGAGGCGCTCAAGGCGCAGGCGGTCGCGGCGCGCACCTACGCCCTCGCCGGGCTGGGGAAGCGCGCCTCCGACGGCTACGACCTGCTCGCCACCACCACCGACCAGGTGTACGGCGGCTACGCGGCCGAGCACCCGCTCTCCTCGCGGGCGGTGGACGAGACGGCCGGCGTCGCGGCGACCTACGCCGGCGGCCTCATCAACGCGCTGTACTCGTCCACCTCGGGCGGGCACACGGCCGACAGCGAGGAGGCGTTCGCCGCCGCCGTCTCGTACCTCCGCGGCATCCCCGACGCCGAGCGCGGGCAGGCTCTGGAGCACGTCCCCTCGGTGGAGGTGTTCCGGGCCCACGGCAACCCCGCCTCGCTGCGCGCCACGCGCGAGGGCGACTTCGACTCCAACTGGGGCCGCTTCCACCGCTGGACGTTCCGGTGGACCGCCGCGGAGATCAGCAGCGTGATCTCCGCCTACGCCGGACAGCCGGTGGGGAAGGTGCTCGCCATCAACGTCACGGAGCGCGGGCCCTCCGGTCGCGTGCTGGCGATCGAGTACGTCACCGAGGCGGGCGTCTTCACCGACACCAAGGACCGGATCCGCGCGTCGCTGAAGTACATCAACGCCAGCGGCACGCCCACCAACCTGCTGAGCACGCTGTTCTTCGTGGAGCCGACCAGCGACGGGGGCTTCCGGGTGTACGGCGGCGGGTTCGGCCACGGGGTCGGGCTGTCGCAGACCGGGGCCGTCGGCATGGCGGAGAAGGGGCACACGTTCGACCGGATCCTCAAGTACTACTACCGTGACATCGACCTGGTGAAGTGGTACTGAGTCGCTGAGGTCTTTGCGGATCGAGGTTCGGGGCCGCTCCGGGTTTCGGGGCGGCCTCTGTCGTTCGGGGCGGGGGGCCGCTCCGGAGCCCGGACGGTACGGCTGTCCGGTCTCCTACGCGGGCTCGGCGAGCCCCGGGATACCGCCCCCGGGTCTCACCTCGCCGGGGGGAGCCTCGCCAAACGGCCGGCGAGTCTCCCCCCGTGACATCCTTCGGGAACGGCTGGAACTGCAACTGCGGGTGGGCGGCGCTGGCGCAGGGGGTGCAGACGCCCAGAGATCGTTCGGGCTACTCTTCCTGTGAGCGATCCCGTCCCGATTCATCCCGCACGGACCGAAGGTATCGGTCCGGGTCACTCAGCACCTGATGCACCTGCGGCTGAAGGTTAGGGCTATAGGCAATCACCTCGCGGCAAGCTCATCCGAGAACGTGCACATGATGAGTAGCACGCCGGTGGTCCCCGGGAAAGTCGCGTCTCGCGGCCTCCACGACGGGATCGGGCAGGAGCACCGCGAGTGCCCCGATGACTTCCTCGTTTGTGAACGGCGGATGCGCATAGGTTCTATATAGAGTGCGTGAACATCGCCACTTTTCCACACCACGCGGAAGACTCCCTCGTACGGCCCATACTTACTCGGATAGCCATGGCAGGTGACCTCCGCAATGGACTTCCCCCCGCGCGACGGACACCGGGAGGGGCGCACGAGCGGTAGCGTCGTGCGGCTGGAATCATACTGTCGGCAGGCCGGCGGATCTTGCACGGAAACACACCCGTCGTGGGAAAGGTTTCATGCTCCGCCTCGTGAAAACCCCTACCGTGCCTGCCAGCCGAAACCGCCCGGCTGTGCCCCCGTAAACGTCCCTTGGCGGTACCGTGAACCGCGAACGGCAACGGCAAAGTGCACCTCCCAATGAGCCGCATGAAGACGACGCTGCGCATCGCGATCCTCGCCCTCTCCTCCGGCTGCGTGCCGGCCGCCGCCGGCGGCGGAACGGGAGGGATCGTCCCCGCCGGGCTCCTGGCCGCGCCGCTGGCCGACCACCACCAGCACCTGTTCAGCCCGGCGCTCGCGGAGCTGGTGAACGGGCCGGGGCCGCTGCCCGCGGTCGAGGTCCCCGCCGAGCTGGCGACGCTGCTCCGGGAGCGCGAGGCGCGCTGGAACGACCGGGCGGCGCTCGCGGAGCTCTACGTCGCGGACGCGCAGCTCTTCACGGGGAGCAGCCCGGGGTGGATCCGCGGACGGGACTCCATCGCGGCGCGGCTGAGCAGGGGGTTCACGGGCCCGTACCGGATGGTTCCGGTGGCGTACCGGGTGGAAGGCGCCTCGGGCTCCGTCTCGGGCTACTTCCTGGAGGGAGACGAGACGGCCGAGCGCTTCGGCTACTTCCAGCTCGACTTGGAGAGGGGCCGCGGCGGGGCCTGGCGAATCGTCGCCGAGACGCCGGTCTACCACGTGCCGCGGGCCCAGGAGCCGATCACGGCCGACCGGCTGGTCGAGCTGCTCGACGCCGCGGGGATCCGCCGCGCCGCCGTACTGTCCGAGGCGTTCTGGTTCGACAGCCCGGTGTTCCGCCTCGCCGACCCCTACCCGGCCGTGCGCGCCGAGAACGACTGGACCGCGCAGCAGGCCGCGCGCTACCCGGACCGGCTGGTCGCGTTCTGCAGCTTCAGCCCCCTCGCGCCCCATGCGCTTGCGGAGCTGGAACGCTGCGCGTCGGGCGGTCGGTTCCGGGGACTGAAGCTGAGCTTCGCCATGTCGGAGGTGGACCTGGACGATCCGGGGCACGTCGCGCAGGTCCGGCGCGTCTTCGAAGCAGCGAACGCGCGCCGGCTGGCGATCGTCGTCCACGTCCGCGGGGGCGGGAGCTACGGGCGCGGGCAGGCGGGGGTCTTCCTGGACCGGCTGGCGTCCGCCGCGCCCGACGTCCCCGTCCAGGTCGCGCACCTTTGGGGCGGGGAGGCATTCTCCGCGGAGGCGCTGGCGGCGTTCGCTGAGGCCGTCGCGGCCGGCCGTCCGGGGACGGAGAACCTGTACTTCGACGTCGCGGAGACGGCGCGTACCGTGGCCGGGGAGGGGGAGGCCGCGAGGACGGTGGCGGAGCGGATCCGCCAGATCGGCGTCGAGCGCGTGCTCTACGGTTCGGACGCCGCGCTGAACGGGCGCGCCACCCCGCGCCAGGGGTGGCGCGAGTTCCGCGTGGAGATCCCGCTCACCGACGCGGAGTTCGCGGCCATCGCCGACAACGTCGCCCCGTACCTGAGGTGAGCCCGGGGTGCGGTCCGGGCGCGGCTATTCCAGCAGCCGCACCACGCGGTTCTCCTTCTTTCCCTTCCGCAGCAGCAGCACCTGCCCGTCGATGGCGTCCCCGGCCGTGACGCGCTGGTCGGGGCCGGCGATGCGCTCGCCGTTGAGGTACAGGCCGCCGCCGGCGATCAGGCGGCGGGCCTCGCCCTTGGAGGCGGCGATCCCCGACTCGGCCAGCAGGTCCACCACCGGGATCCCCTCGCCCTCCAGGCGCGTCCGCGGCGTCTCCGTGGAGGGGACGTCGGCGAAGACGTCCAGCAGCTCGGCGGCGCCCAGCTCCCGGGCGGCGCGGCTGCCGAAGAGCACGCCCGTCGCACGTTCGGCGCGCTCCAGCCCCTCCCCGCCGTGCACCATGCGCGTCACCTCCACGGCCAGGCGCCGCTGTGCCGCGCGCGCCGCGGGGTTCGCGGACTGCTCCTCCATCACCGCCGCGACCTCGTCCGGCGGGAGGAAGGTGAAGGCGTTGAGGTAGTGCCGCACGTCGCGGTCGTCGGTGTTCAGCCAGAACTGGTAGAAGCGGAAGGGCGAGGTTCGCTCCGGGTCCAGCCATACCGCGCCCGCCTCGGTCTTGCCGAACTTCTGACCGCCCGCGGTGGTGATCAGCGGCATCACCAGGCCGTGCGCGTGCCGCCCGCGGGTGCGGCGGATCAGCTCCATCCCCGAGGTGATGTTCCCCCACTGGTCGCTGCCGCCCATCTGCAGCGCGGCGCCGTGGCGGTCCGACAGCATCAGGTAGTCGTACGCCTGCAGCAGCGAGTACGAGAACTCGGTCACGGAGAGGCCGCTCTCCTGCTCCAGCCGGCGCGCCACCGAGTCCTTGGCCAGCATGTAGTTGACCGTGAAGTGCTTGCCCACGTCGCGCAGGAAGTCGATCAGGAGCATCGACCCCAGCCACTCGTGGTTGTCCACGAGCAGCGCCGCGCCGGGCCCCTCGAAGTCCAGGAAGCGGGCGAGCTGCGGACGCAGCGCCTCCACGTTGCGCTCCACGTCCTCGCGGGTGAGGAGCTGCCGCTCCACCGACTTGCCGCTGGGGTCGCCGATCATCCCCGTGCCCCCGCCCACCAGCGCGACGGGGCGGTGCCCGGCCCGCTGCAGCCGCGCCAGCGCGAGCAGCGGGAGCAGGTGCCCCACGTGCAGGCTGGACCCGGTGGGGTCGAAGCCGACGTAGCCCGTCACCGGGCCGGACTCGAACAGCTGCCGCGCGCCCTCGCTGGCGCCGTGCACGAGGCCGCGGGCCTCCATCTCGTCGAAGAAGTTGTCGCTCATGGGATCCCGGTCGTGAACCGCCCGGCGCGTCCGCCGCGCCCGCGTGCGCCGAAACTACCCGGCCGCCCCCCCGCGCGACAGCCCCCGAGCGGCGGACCCCCTCCCCCGCGCCGGCGGGGGAGG
>DATABU010000323.1:0-3085 GCA_036259415.1 Longimicrobiaceae bacterium | reverse complement strand
GCACGGGCTCGTGCGCACCAATGGAATGCCGGCCTCCTACGCGAAGCGCACTTCTACTATGCTGCGCTCCCGTTTCGTCCGACAGGGTCGGCGCAGCCGGTGTAAGACTCACGCGGGCTTCGGTGCAGCTGCCGCCGTTCTCCCCCTCCCCCTTGCGGGGAGGGGGCCGGGGGGAGGGGGTCCGTAGCCTTCTACCCCCGCCGCTCCAGGGGCTCGTCCTCCCAGGAGAGCGGGTCCTCGATGGGCTCCAGGTGGGTGAAGACGGTGCTGTGGGGGACGGCGCAGCGGAGCTCCTCCTCCAGGCGCTCCAGGTAGTCGTGGCCGCGCTGCACCGTCCACCCGCCGGGGACCAGCACGTGCAGCGAGACGAAGCGCCGGGCGCCGGCCTGGCGGGTGCGCAGGGCGTGGAACTGCACGCCGTCGCCGGTGTGCGCCTCCAGCACGGCGGCGATGCTGCGGCGCTCCGGCTCGGGGAGGGCGGTGTCCAGCAGCCCCAGCATGGAGCGCCGCAGCAGCCCGACTCCCGTGCGCACCACGTTCAGCGCCACGGCCACGGCGATCAGGGGGTCCAGCACCTGCCACCCCGTCGCCGCGGCGGCCCCCACCCCGGCGATCACCCCCGCCGACGTCCACACGTCCGTCATCAGGTGGTGCGCGTCCGCCTCCAGCGTGACGGAGTGGAAGCGCCGCCCCGCGCGGAAGAGCACCCGCGCCACCGCCAGGTTGATCAGCGACGCCGCCGCCGTGATCGCCAGCCCCACCCCCACCTCCTCGATGGGCCGCGGGTGGAGGAGCCGCGGGACCGCAGCCGCCAGGATGCTGGCGGCCGCGATCAGCACCAGCGCTCCCTCGAACCCGCTGGAGAAGTACTCCGCCTTGGTGTGCCCGTAGGCGTGCTCCTCGTCCGCGGGGCGCGCCGCCACCCACAGGGCGACCAGCGCCACGACGGCCGCCAGCAGGTTCACCAGCGACTCCAGCGCGTCCGACAGCAGCCCCACCGACCCGGTGAGCACGTACGCGCCCCCCTTGAGCGCGATGGTGGCCAGGGCGGCGGCGATGGAGATCAGCGCGTAGCGCCGGAGCGAGTGCTGGGCCATGGGGCGGGAAGCTGGGCGCCGGCCCGGCGCGAAGCAAGTGGCGGCGGCCCCCTCCCTCTCTAGTGCCATTCCGGCAGTCGCGTTACCTTTCCCCCCCGTCGCCCGACCCGAACCCCGACGCGAACCGAGCCCACGAATGGCCGACGCCACGCTGCAGCGCACCCCCCTCCACGCGGAGCACCTCGCCCTGGGGGCGAAGATGGTCCCGTTCGCCGGATACGAGATGCCGGTGCACTACCCCGCCGGGATCACCGCCGAGCACAACGCCGTGCGCAGGGCCGCGGGGCTCTTCGACGTGTCGCACATGGGCGAGTTCACGGTGCGGGGCGAGAGGGCCCTGGACTTCGTGCAGCACGTCTCCACCAACGACGCGGCGAAGCTGGAGCCGGGGCAGGCGCAGTACTCCACCCTGGTGAACGACCAGGGGAAGCTGCTGGACGACCTGCTCGTCTACCGCTTCCCCGACCACTACATGCTGGTGGTCAACGGCGCCAACCGGGAGAAGGACTGGGCGTGGGTCTCCCGCTTCGCCGGGGAGTTCGGCGTGGAGCTGGCCGACCGCACCGACGAGGTCGCGCTGCTGGCGCTGCAGGGCCCGGCGGCGCAGGCGATCCTGTCGCGGCTCACCGACGCCGACCTGGAGTCCATCCGCTACTACCGCTTCGCCGAGGGGACGGTGGACGGCGTCCCCGCCGTCGTCTCCCGCACCGGGTACACGGGCGAGGACGGCTTCGAGCTGTACGTGGACGCCGGCGACGCGGCGGGGCTCTGGCGGCGGATCCTGGAGGCCGGCGCGGACGAGGGGATCCTCCCGGCCGGGCTGGGGTGCCGCGACTCGCTCCGCCTGGAGATGGGATACGCCCTCTACGGCAGCGACCTGGACGAGGGGACCACGCCGCTGGAGGCGGGGCTGGGGTGGGTGGTGAAGACGGACAAGGGCCCGTTCGTGGGGCGCGACGCGCTCCTGCGGCAGAAGGAGGAGGGGGTCGGGCGGAAGCTGGTGGGCTTCGTCCTCCGGGAGCGCGGCTTCCCGCGCCACGGCTACCCGGTCACGGTGGACGGCGTCCGGGTGGGCGAGGTTGCCAGCGGGGTGCTGAGCCCCACGCTGGGGCAGGGGATCGGGATGGCGTACGTCCCCGCGTCGGCGGCGAAGCCGGGGACGGAGATCGGGATCGTGATCCGCGACCGCGCGGTCCCCGCGGAGGTGGTGCGGCCGCCGTTCCACCGGAACGGGAGCGTCCGCAGCTGAGCCGGGCCGGAGCGAGCCGGAGGGAGAGCGTGGCCGAGACCGTCGTCGTCACCACCGAAGAGCTGGAGCCGGCCGTCCGGCTGCGCGCGGCCTTCGAGGAGGAGGGCTTCCGCGTGGAGCTGCTCACCTCCGGCGAGGGCCTCGCCGACGTGCCGGGCGAGCCGGTGCTGCTGGTGCTCACCGGGGGGCTGCGGGAGCGCCGCGCGCGCGCGCTGGTGGCGGCCGCCCGGGAGCGGGGCCGCGTCCCCGTGGTGGGCCTCACGGAGGAGACGGAAGTGCCGAACCGGGACGTGTGCAGGGAGATGGGGATCACGGAGTGCTTCTCCAAGCCGGTTGACGTGGAGGAGGTGGTGCTGGTGTCGCGCCGGCTGGTGGAGCGGGAGCGCCTCCGCGAGGTCACCGGCATCGTCGGCGAGACCGAGGAGATGGAGCAGGTGCTGGAGCGCGTGGTCCAGATCGCCCCCACCGACGCGACGGTCCTCGTGCAGGGGGAGAGCGGGACGGGGAAGGAGCTGGTGGCGCGGGGGATCCACGCGCTCTCGCCGCGGCGCCACCGTCCCTTCATCGCCGTGAACGTGGCCGCGCTCCCGGAGACGCTGCTGGAGTCGGAGCTCTTCGGCCACGAGAAGGGGGCCTTCACCGGGGCCACGGACCGCCGCAAGGGGCTCTTCGAGCTGGCGAACGCCGGCACCATCTTCCTGGACGAGATCGGGGAGATGCCGCTGGCCACGCAGACCAA
>DATABU010000322.1:0-2447 GCA_036259415.1 Longimicrobiaceae bacterium | reverse complement strand
GGTCTACGAGCTCCAGGGCGACCGGCTGGTGGTGAACGCGCCCAACTGCATCGACTGCAAGGCCACCGACGTCGTCGGGCCGCGGTGGACGCCGCGCGAGGGGGGGAGCGGGCCGGCGTACAAGCAGATGTAGGTTTCCGTGCTGCGGGGTTGGGCGTGCCCCTCGCTGGCGCTCGGGTCGGGCTGCTGCCCTACGGAGCCGCAGCCCGACCCGAGCGCCAGCGAGGGGCACGCCCAGCCCCGCAGCACCGAATCCTACATCTGCTTGTACGCCGGCCCGCTCCCCCCCTCGCGCGGCGTCCACCGCGGCCCGACGACGTCGGTGGCCTTGCAGTCGATGCAGTTGGGCGCGTTCACCACCAGCCGGTCGCCCTGGAGCTCGTAGACCCCGGCCGGGCACATGTGCACGTACAGCTCGGCGACCTCCCTGGGCACCTCCTGGCCGACGACGAGGTGCGAGGGGATGTCGTCGCGGGTCTGGTTCCCGGACTTGAAGACCGCGTCCACCTTGCTGAAGGTGAGCGTCCCGTCCGGCGTGAACGGCTCCTCCGGCGCCGGCTCGCGGGGCGCCTGGGCGTCGGCGTGCATGTCCACCCTGCCGCCCGGGAAGCGGCCCCCGGTGAGCGTCATCAGCCCCGCCTTGGCACCGCCGACGAAGAAGCCGTCCTTGAACGCCAGCCGCATGTTGCGGGTGCGGTACAGGTCCTCGCGCAGGTAGCTGCCGTTGACCATGGCGTCGTACGACGAGAGCGCCGCGGCTCCGGTGTCGCCGCGCTTGAGCGCCTCGAAGACGGCGCGCGCCGCGTAGATCCCGGACTGCATGGCGTAGTGGATCCCCTTGAGCGAGGGGACGTCCACGAACCCCACCGTGTCGCCCGCCATGAGCAGGCCGTCGCCGTGCATCCGCTGCGGCAGGGCGTAGAAGCCCCCCTCGGGGATGGTCTTGGCGCCCCACTCCACCATCTCCCCGCCCTCCAGGTACTTCCGGAAGAAGGGATGCAGCTTCATGCGCTGGAAGAGCTGGTGCACGTCCAGCGTGTTGCGGCGGTAGTCCATCCCCGCCACCAGCCCCAGCGCCACCAGGTTGGGCGCCAGCGGGTACATGAAGCTCCCGCCGAAGGTGTCGCGCGGGAGCGGCCACCCCAGCGTGTGGACGATCTCCTCCAGCGGGACCTTCGTCTCCCAGACCTCCTTGACCCCCAGCGCGAAGATCTGCGGGTTCTCGGAGCGGATCCCCTGCCAGTCGCGGTACGCCTGCCCCAGCGGCCCGCGCGTCCCCTCGGTGAGCACCGTCACCCGCGCGGTTAGGTCGGTGGGCGGCTCGTAGCCGGAGCCGGGCTCGCCGGTCCGGTTCAGCCCCACCGGGGTGGTGCGCACCCCCACGACGTTGTTCCCCTCCACCAGCAGCGAGTCCGCAGGGAAGCCGGGGAGCACGTTCACCCCCAGCTCCTCGGCCTTGCCGCCCAGCCAGCGCACCATCTCGCAGATGGAGCCGATGAAGTTCCCCTGGTTGTGCATGGGCGGCGGGGTGGGGATGCGGTACGAGCCCGTCCCGGTGAGCAGGTGCACCGACTCGCCCCGGACCGCCCCCCGGAAGGGGAAGTCCTCGTCCTTGAGCTCGGGGAAGAGCTCGCGGAAGGCGCGCGGGTTGACCACCGCGCCGCTCAGGTTGTGCTCGCCCAGCGCGCCCGCCTTGTCGAGCACGGCGATGTTCACCTCGCCCAGCGAGCCGCCGGCCTCGGCGTCCTTCTGCACCAGCCGCGCGAGCTCGATGGCGCCCGAGAGCCCGGCCGGCCCGGCGCCGACGAAGACCACGTCCATCTCGATGGCCTCGGCGTCGGGCGCCTCGGCCAGGATGAGCCGGTCCTGCGGGAGGCCGGGCTGGTAGCGGGCGGGGACGAAGGTTCCGCGAGCGCTGTCTGCCATGGAGTCACCCCATGCGTCGTCTGGCGATGGGCGGCCGGGGATCCGGCCGCCGGTGTGGGCGGATAATACGGGCTGGCGCTCCCGGCCGCAAAGTGCGGTCCGCGCCGGTCCCTCCGTCCCACCCCGCCGTCCGGCCGGCCCGCCACGGCGCCCGTTCGCCCCGCCGCGGTTGGCCCACGCGCGCCCTCGCCGCATCCGTAACCCCACGCACGGGCGACGCGGCCAGCTTCCCACGCCGCACCCGCGCAGGACCCTTCCCGCTCCAGAGGTACCATGAAGAACGCACACCTGATCGCCCTCGCGCTCGTCTCGCTGGCCGCCTGCGGCGACGTCACCCGCCCGGAGCCCGCCCGCGCCCTTCCCGACGCCCCGCTCGCCGAGGCGCCCTGCCCGGACGGCCGGAGCGGTCCGCTCGCCGGCCCGACTTCCACGGGTCCCGGGTCGGCATCCGCCGCCGGCGGGCCGGCGTGCGGCGGCCAGGGCGGGCTGCCCGGCCTCCCCGCGACCCCGCCGGAGCGCGA
>DATABU010000321.1:0-3108 GCA_036259415.1 Longimicrobiaceae bacterium | reverse complement strand
GCATTCCGGGGCGCGGCGGAGACTGGACCCCGTCTCCGCCGCCCGCGGATGCTCCGACTGGTTCGGGCTGCATTCAATCTACCGGGACCGGCGGCGGGCGGACAAGGAACACACGTCGCCTCCGTTGCCTCGCATCCCCCGGCGGGACAACGGCCTACGTGCGGGTCGCCCGGTTCTTGTCCACGATGGCCGCGATGATGAGGAGGAAGGCGAGCAGCCGGACCACGTACAGGTAGATGTGGGCGCCGGGCTCCTCCGCCAGCAGCGTCAGCAGGGTCCGCTGCACCGCCAGCATCCAGAAGGCGACGGCGAAGATCAGGAAGAGCCGGTCGGCGCTCTCCTTCCAGAAGCGGAAGAAGAAGAGCCCCGGTACCAGGTAGCCCATGACCATCGCGCCCGAGAGAAGCTCCCTCATCGCGTCTCCCACACCAGGCCGTAGATGAGCAGCGCGAGACCCGCGAGCGCCGGGAACGACCGCCAGGCCGAGAGGTCCATGTCCGGGACGACGCTCAGGTCCACGAAGAGGAGGACGTTGTTGACCGCCAGCCCCACGAAGCAGAGCCCGGCCCAGAGCAGCAGCCTGGCCCCGCTGGACGCGAAGCCGCGCAGGAGGAGCACCGCGCAGACGATGCTCGTCAGCCCGCAGAGCGCGTATACGATGGTGGCCATCTCAGCTCCCCTTCCCTCTGAGCCTGAACGCGTCCGCGAAGCTCTGCACGGGGTCCGGTGGTTTGGAGAAGATCAGCTTGATCACGGCGACGCGGTCCTTCCGGTACGCCGCCGCGAGCGACTCCACCTGCTGGCGCTGCTGGTCGGTCCGCGGCGCGAACTGGTAGGCGGGGTCCGCGCCGCCGGTGGACGCTGCGAAGCCGGAAGCCACCAGCGACTCCAGCCGCAGCGTCGCCGAGGCGGGGACGGTGTAGATCGCCTGGCTCACGTCGCGGGAGGTCCACTTCTTCCCCGGCTCGCGGTGCAGGAGGAGCAGGATCTCCAGCTGCTCGGCCGCGTCGATGTGTTCGGCGATGAAGCGTGCGACCTCGGGAGGGACCAGGCTCTCGCTCACCGGTCGCCCCCCGCACGGACCGGAGGGCCGACGCGCGCCGCGCGCGACGGGGGCCGCGCGCGGAAGGGAGTCGGGGTGCGGAGTTGCCGCCTGGGTCTGGACAAGCAGGTCATCGGCTGTGCGGGTGAGCGGGTACAAACGTGACCGGGCGGATTGCAGGAGTCGGGCCACGGCGGGAGCGCTCCTCCTCCGGTCCTCCCCGGCGCCAACATAGCCCGCGGCCCCGCGCCGCGAAACCGGCGGGAACGCCGAGAGGGCGGCCCCCGGTGTGGGGACCGCCCTCTCCAGGCGTCGGGGCGGGGCAGGATCAGGCGCAGCCGCAGCCGCCCGGGCGGAGCCCCGCCTCCTCCAGCGCCGCCTCCTCGGCGGTGGGCGGGCGCCACCCGCCGGAGAGCTCCAGCATGCGGGTCAGCGACGCCTCGGCGCGGCTGCGCACGTCCTCGTCCAGCACGATCTCGTGGGCCATGGCGTCCAGCGACCAGGCTAGCTTGGCGAGGGTGTTCATCTTCATGTTGCCGCAGATGGCCGCGCCCGAGAGCGGCACCAGCGTCTTCTCCGGGAAGCGCGCCTTCATCCGGTCCACGATGCCGCGCTCCGTGCCGAAGATCACCTCGTCGTGCTGCTCGGCGATGTCCACCATCTTCGCGGTGGAGGCCACCACGTCGGCCCGGGCCAGCAGGTCGGCGCGGGCCTCGGGGTGGATCACCACCAGCGCCCGCGGGTGCTTCGCCTTCGCGGCGGCCAGCTCGTCCAGCACCAGGTCGTCGTGCACGTAGCAGTAGCCGTCCCAGGCGACGATGGACCCCGGCTCCGGCTCGCCCGCCTCCTGCCCGGCCACCACGTAGGGCCGCCCCGACCTCTCGGCCGCGTAGCGGGCCAGGTTGCGGTCGGGGACGAAGAGGATGGTGCGGTCGCGGGGGATGGAGTCCACCACCTGCACCGCGTTGGCCGAGGTGCAGCAGATGTCCGACTCCGCCTTGACCTCCGCGGTGGAGTTGACGTAGGCGACGACTGCGGCGCCGGGGTAGCGCGCCTTGAGCCTCCGCAGCGACTCGCCGGTGACGAAGTCCGCCATGGGGCACCCGGCGCGCAGGTCGGGCATGAGCACCGTCTTCTCCGGGGAGAGGATCTTGGCCGTCTCCGCCATGAAGTGCACCCCGCAGAAGACGATCACCTCCGCGCCGGTCCTCGCCGCCTCCTGCGACAGGCCCAGCGAGTCGCCCAGGTAGTCGCTGACCTCCTGGATCTCCACGCGCTGGTAGTTGTGCCCCAGGATGACCGCGTTCAGCTCCGCCTTGCGGCGGAGGATCCGCTCGCGCAGCTCCTCCCGCGGCAGCCGGGCGTACTCGAGCGGGGTGCGGACTGCATCGGAGACCTGGATCAATGCCCACCTCGTCGTCACAGGGAGGCGGCGCGCCGTGCGCCGCGCGGAAAAGCCCGTAAATATAACGAAACCGCCGCGTTCGGGCAAACGTCCCGTCCCGATCTCGACCATACGTAAGTCGAAGGGCCCGCGGCACTTGCCCGCGGGCCCTCCACCCGGCGCCGACCCGGCCGGCCGTCTACGACTCTCCGCGCACGTGCAGCGTCACGTAGGGCGTCTCCGCCGGGCCGCCCGCCTGCCGCGGCTGCGGCAGGAGCGAGCGGAGCTCGATGCGGTACGCCCCGTACGTGGCGGCGTCCTTCCCCACCGTGGTCCGCAGCGTCAGGACCGCGGGCTCCCGCCCCGCCGCCGTCACCGAGAGCGCGACCGTCGCCTCCCCCGCCTGGACGCACTGCACGTCCACGGGGCAGCGCGAGTCGGCCGGCACCTCCGTGAAGCCGACGACCAGGCGCCCCTCGTCCAGCGTGACCTGCTGTCCCAGACGCACCTGGACGTCCGCGTCCACCCCGCCCGTCCCGGGCTCCGTCGCCACCGCGCAGGCAGCGGCCAGCGCCGCGGCCATCAACGACAACGCTCGCTTCATGAGTCCTCTCCTTGCCTCCCCTGTCCGGAGCGCCCCCGCCCCCGCGGCGGGCGGACGCCGTACCGACAGGGGCCCCCC